>DATLGZ010000060.1:0-6214 GCA_035540235.1 Acidimicrobiales bacterium
GTGCCGCCCTACCCCGCCTCCCACGGGTGCGTGCGCCTCCAGATGAGCGCGGTCGGGGAACCACTCGGCCGCGCTCATCTGGAGGCGCACGCACCCGTGGGAGGCGGGGTAGGGCGGCACGGAGCGGGACCCGTGGAAGGCGATGCCGCCGTTGAAGTACTGGGAGTTGTAGAGCCAACCCAGGGGGCTGCGCTCCCAACCCCACCGCTTGTCGTAGACCACGAAGGCGCCGGTCGGGGTCACCGCCCGGCGGCACCAACCCTCGGAGCAGAACCGCTGGTTGTTGCCGGTGGACACGGCCAGGATCACGTCCAGCTTGTTGCCCTCGTAGAGGAACAGGACCTGGCGGTCGAGGTCGACCTCGACGCGGGTGAACCCGCCCCCCGCCACCAGCGGCTCGGGCGCCCCGGAGGCAGCCATCACCGCCGCCACCACGTCGTCGGTGGCCCGTCCCGTGCGCTCCATGCCCGTCACCTTCTGGAAGGCCATCACCGCGTCGCGAGTGTCGTCGTCGAAGGCGCCGTCGACCGCTCCCGCGAAGTACCGCAACGACTCGAGCTTCTGCTCCAGCGCCAGGACGTCGGCGCCCTGAGCGCCCACACCCAGCCCGGGCAGGGGTTCGGCCTCGGTGGCGGCGACGGCGGTGGTGGTGGTGGTCCCCGCCGGCCCGTCCTCGGGCACGGCGGCGGCCACGTCGTCGAGCATGGCGGCGGCGATGCCGGCGGGGCGGGCGCTCAGCTGGGCGCCGCCCCCGGCGCGGGCGGCGCAGCCCGCCGCCAGCAGGGCGGCCAGGACCGCCACCGCCACCGACGGCCGCCTCCCCTCTGCTCCAGCCCGCTGCGCACGCCCCATCCACGCCTCCCGGCGACGGTAGCGCAGGGCCGGCGGGAAGGCGCCGCTGCGGCGCCGCTCGCGTAGCATCCGGCCGTGCCCCTGGCCGAAGGCGACCCCGCGCCGGCGTTCAACCTGATCGACATCGACACCGGCCAGGCGGTGAGCCGCCCGTGGGAGGACGGCCCGCTCGCGCTGGTGTTCTTCAAGGTCACCTGCCCGGTGTGCCAACTGGTGGCGCCCAAGGTGCAGGCCCTGGCCGAGGGCGGGGCGCGGGTGGTGGCCGTCGGCCAGGACCCGCCCGAGAAGCTGGCCGCCTACCGGGACCGCTTCGGCCAGCGGGTACCGACGCTCTCGGAGTCGCCTCCCTACCTCGTGTCCAACGCCTACCGGATCACCTCGGTGCCCACCGTCTTCCACATCGGCCCGGAAGGGGTGGTCGAGCAGGCAGTGGCGGCCTGGGACCGCACGGCGTGGAACGCGGTGGCCGACGGACTGGGCGTGCCGGCGATCTCCGCCGACGGGGACGGGCTGCCCCCCTACCGCCCCGGCTGAGGCAGCCGCAACCGCCACTGACCCGGTCGGGCCAGCAGGGATCTCACACCGCCGGCCCGGCGGCGGCGGCCGCCGGTGGCAGGCCGGCGTCGCCCTGGCCCTCGCCCACCTCGGGCGGGTCGTCGTAGTTGGCCGCGATCCCGGGCCGGGCCAGGCCGACGGCGGCCACCACCGCCAGGTAGATCACGGCGGTGCCGGCGGTCACCGCCCGCAGGCCGATGCGGTCGCCCACGAAGCCCTGGACGATGGCCCCGATGGGGTAGACCACGCCCAGGGCGACCATGTAGAGGCTGAGGATGCGGGCCCGCAGCGCCTCCGGCGCCCGTAGCTGCACAACCGCGCCGAAGCCCGACAGCAGGCCGACGTAGGCCATGCCCACCAGAAGGAGGGCGACGGTGGCCACGGCCAGGTTGGGCGAGAGGGCGTAGCCGACGAGCAGGACGGGCAGCAGGACCATGTCCCCCACCAGAACTCGGCGGCGCCCGTAGCGCTCGACCGCCCAAGCCAGCAGGAGGGCGCCGGCCACCGCGCCCACCCCCTGGGCGGTGATGAGCACGGACGTGCCCGTGCCCGGGTTGGCGAACAGCTTGAGGGCGACGGCAGGGACGAGGGCGATGAACGGGGACAGGAAGAGGGCGGTCACCGCGATCGACTGGATGGCGAGCCGGCAACCCGGCTCCCGCGCCGCTCCCCTGGCCCCGGCCACGATCCGCGACCACAGCCCGCCCTCCTCGGCGGCGCGCTGGCGCGCCGGCAGGCGCACGAGGAGGATGGCGACCATGACCGCGCCGAAGGAAGCGGCGTTGATGGCGAAGGCCCACGTGTACGAGCCCACCGCCAGCACCACGCCGGCCAGCGCCGGCCCCACCACCCGGCCCAGGTTGTACTGGGCCAGGGTGAGGGACGTGGCCGCCACCAGCTCGTGGCGGGGGACGAGGTCGGGCAGGAGGGCCTGGTAGGCGGGGAAGCCCAGGGCGGCCATGGCCCCGCCCCCGAGGACCAGCAGCGTCACCGCCCCCGCCTTGACCTGCCCGGTGGCCACCATTCCCGCCAGCAGCGCCGCGAACACCGTCTCGCCGGCGGTGGTGAGCAGCAGCCAGCGGCGGCGGTCGACCCGGTCGGCCATGGCGCCCCCGACGGGGGACAGGAGCCCGATGGGCAGGAAGGCGGCCGCCGCCACCAGGCCCGTCCAGCCCGCCTGGCCGGTGACGTCGGCGATGAGCACGCCCACCGCCACCGTCTGCATCCACGTGCCGACGTTGGACACGAGGGCGGCCAGCCAGATGAGGCTGAAGTCGCGCCGGCGCAGCGGTCGCAGCGCCGGCCCCGCCAGGAGCGTCACCCGCCGCCGGCCGGCGGAGGCGGGTCGGCCTCGGCCTGCGGGGGAACTGCGTAGCGCGCCTCCAGCTGGTAGTGGCGGTCGAGGTCGACGACGGCGTTGAACTGCTCGAAGGAGGTGACGATGTCGAGGTGGTCGCGCAGCGTGCCCTCCGCCGCCAGCACGCCGTAGGCGTGGGACAGGGCCCGGGCGGCGGCGAACAGGCCGGTGAGCGGCGACACGATCAGGTCGAAGCCCAGGTCGTGGAGCTCGCCAGGGGTGAGCAGGGGCGTCCTCCCCGCCTCGATCATGTTGGCCACCCGGACCAGGCCGGGGGTGGCGGCCGCCACCGCCTCCAGCTCCGCCACCGACTCGGGCGCCTCCACGAAGACGGCGTCGACGCCCACGTCGGCGGCCATGCGGGCCCGCTCGCAGGCCTCGGCCAGCCCGACGGCGGCCCGGGCGTCGGTGCGGGCCACGACGAACAGCCGGTGGCGGTGGTCGACGGCGGCCCGCAGCTTGGTCAGCCACTCCTCGCGGGCCACCACCCGCTTGCCCGCCATGTGGCCGCACTTCTTCGGCCAGACCTGGTCCTCGAGGAAGATCCCGGCCGCCCCCGCCGACTCCCACAGCTCGACGGTACGGATGGTGTTGAGGGCGTTGCCGTGGCCGGTGTCGCCGTCTACGACGACGGCCAGCTCGGGGGCGGCCCGGCACACCCGCCGGGCCACCTCGGCCATCTCGGCCTGGGTGAGGTAGCCGAAGTCGGGGAGCCCGAGCAGGGTGGCGGCGGTGGCGTAGCCGGAGAGGAAGCACACGTCGAAGCCGGCCTGGGCCACCAGCCGGGCCGACAGGGCGTCCCACACCCCCGGCATGAGCACCGTCCCGCCCGAGCCCAGCAGCTGCCGGATGCGGTCCCCGTCCACCCTCGCCCCATGCCCCTTCAGCTGCAGAACGTGCGGATGTAGGCCTCGACCCGGGTGGACGCCGACTGCAGCTCGGCCGACATGAACCGGGTGACGACCGCCGGCGGCAGGCGGGGGAACTGGTAGTCGACCGCCTCCAGCTCGCGGACCAGGTCGGTGAACGCGCCGGCCACCAGCTCCACGTCGCGCCTGATCTCGGGCGGGGCCGATCCGACCGAGGCGTTGACCGCCCGGGCCGCCTCGGTGTAAGCGGTCCGGGCGTCGGGGCTGGCCGCCTCGCCCAGCCGCCGGAACCTTTCGGAGTAGGTGAGGATGTCCCGGCAGAACTCGGCGCTGCCCTCGCCGGTGAACCGGGTGTCGACCGTGGTCGGCGCGTCCCGGCCGGGGGCGGTGGTGGCCGACGAGCGGTCCTCGCTCCCCGACCCCCCGCCGCACGCGGCCAGCCCCGCCACCAGCACCACGGCGGCCACCCGGCACGACCGGCTCAGCGTGCCTCCGCCTCCGCCTCGGCTTCGTCGAGCGCCTGGGCCAGCGTGTTCCACGACAGGGTGGCGCACTTGATCCGCACCGGGAACTTCACCACGCCCCGCAGCGCCTCCAGGTCGCCCAGCGGCACGGCCGGGTCGGGCAGCACGGGCTCGTCCACCTGCCGCCCCTCGCCGTCGAGGCCCTGCTCGTGGATCGACATCATCGCCTTGAAGGCCCGGATCACCTCCCGCACGTGCTCGACGGTCTGGCCCTTGACCGCCCCCGTCATCATCGACGCCGACGACTGGCTGATCGAGCAGCCCTGGCCGGCGATGCGCACGTCGGCGACCGCGCCGGCGGCAGGGTCGACGTCGACGAAGACGACCACCTCGTCGCCGCACAGCGGGTTGAACCCCTCGACCCGGCGGGCGGGCGGCACCGGCAGCTCCCCCCGGTTGCGGGGGTTGCGGTAGTGGTCGAGGATGATCTCGCGGTAGAGGTCTTCCAACCCGGCCATGTCGGCGCCGACCCTAGATGGCGAAGAGGTCGGACGCGGAGACCAGCGCCTCCGACAGGGCGTCGACGTCCCGCTCGTCGTTGTAGACGTAGAACGACGCCCGGGCGGTGGCGTTGACGCCCAGCCGGCGCATGAGGGGCTTGGCGCAGTGATGGCCGGCCCGGATGCACACCCCGGCCTGGTCGAGCACCTGCGACAAGTCGTGGGGGTGGATGCCCTTGTAGGCGAAGGAGACCACCCCGCCCCGCTCCCGCACGTCGGTCGGCCCGTGGATGACCAGGTCGGCGCCGTGGCGCTCGGTGAGGGTGGCGAGGGCGTAGGCGGTGAGGGACTCCTCGTGCTCGCGCACCGCCTCCATGTCGAGGCCGTCCAGGTAGTCCACCGCCGCCCCGAAGCCGACGGCCTCGGCGATGGGCGGCGTGCCCGCCTCGAACTTCCAGGGGATCTCGTTGGGCAGCCACCCGTCTACCCGCACGTCGCGGATCATCTCCCCACCCCCGAGGAAGGCGGGCATGGCCTCCAGCAGCTCCTCCCGCCCCCACAACGCCCCGATCCCGGTGGGGCCGCACATCTTGTGGGCCGAGAAGGCGAGGAAGTCGCAGCCCAGCTCGGCGACGCGGGTGCGGTGGTGGGGCACGTACTGGGCCCCGTCGACCAGGACCACCGCTCCGTGGGCATGGGCCGCCTCGGCGATGCGAGGCAGCGGCGGCAGCGTGCCCAGCACGTTGGACATGGCCGTGACCGCCACCAGCTTGACCCCGTCGAGGAGGCGGTCGAGGTCGTCGAGCACGAGGTACCCGTCGGCGCCCACGGGGACGAAGCGCAGCTGCACGCCACGCTCCTCCCGCAGCATGAGCCAGGGCACGAAGTTGGCGTGGTGCTCCATCTCGGTGAGCAGCACGGTGTCGCCCTCGCCCAGGTTGGCGCGGGCCCAGCTGTGGGCCACCAGGTTGATGGCCTCGGTGGCGTTCTTGGTGAACACCACCCCCCGGGGCGACGGCGCCCCCACGAAGCGGGCCACCGAGGCCCGGGCCGCCTCGTACTCGGCGGTGGCCTCCTCGGCCATGGCGTAGACGCCGCGGTGCACGTTGGCGTGGGTGGTCTGGTAGTAGCGGTCCATCGCCTCGAGGACGGCTCGGGGCTTCTGGGAGCTGGCGGCCGAGTCGAGGAAGACCAGGGGCCGGTCGCCGCCGGGCCGCTGCGGCACACAGCGAGCGAGGATGGGGAAGTCGTCCTTGACGCGGGCCGGGTCGAGGACCTTCAGCGCCACGACTCGTAGCCCTCGCGCTCCAACCGGTGGGCGAGCTCGTGGCCGCCGCTCTCCACGATGCGGCCGCCCACGAGGATGTGCACGACGTCGGGCTCCAGGTAGCGCAGGATGCGCTGGTAGTGGGTGATGAGCAGGACGCCGAGGTCGGCGTGGTCGCGCCGCACCTCCTGCACGCCCTGGGCCACGATCCTGAGGGCGTCGATGTCGAGGCCCGAGTCGGTCTCGTCGAGGATGGCGAACTCGGGCTCGAGCAGGGCCATCTGCAGCACCTCGTTGCGCTTCTTCTCCCCGCCGGAGAACCCCTCGTTGAGGTAGCGGTCGCCGAAGGA
>DATLGZ010000061.1:0-1939 GCA_035540235.1 Acidimicrobiales bacterium
GCAGCACGGTGTCGGCCACGAACCGCAGGCACTGCTCGACGTTGGCCGGGCCGCCGGCCGCCAGGTAGCGGTGCACCTCGGCCACGATGCCGGCCGGCACGGTGGAGAGGGCGGCCAGCTCGGCGTCGGGGGATGCCTCACCCCCGACGGCTACGAGCGGTACCCCCCGGGCCCGCAGGTCGGCGAGCGGCCCCTCCCAGGCCCGCCGCCCGCCCAGCAGGCGGACGACGACCACGCCCGCGCCGGTGGCGTCGGGGGCTCCCTCCAGCCGAGCGGGGTTGGCCGCCCGCACGGCCGGGAACCCGTCGGGCAGCCGGTGGAGCACCGACCGGACGGCCAGCAGCTCGGTATCGGCGTTGGTCAGGAAGAGGATCACGCCACCCGCGCCCCCTGCTCGATGAGTCCGAAGAGGCGGTCGAGGTCGAGATGGGCCTCGAGAGCGTCGGCGATGCGGTCGAAGCGGGCCAGGCGGGCGGCGGCGAAGTCGGTCCGGCCCAGACCGTGCGGCTCGGGCGTACCCGACTCGGCGGCCGCCCACCGCAGCACCGCGGTGCGGAACCCATCCGCCTCGAACAGCCCGTGGAGGGTCGTGGCCGCCACCCGCCCCTCGTGCCAGCCGACGGGCGTGCCGTCGGCGGCCACCAGCCAGGGGCGGGCGCCGGCGCGGGGGGAGACGCGGCCGCTGTGGATGCGGTAGCCGGCGGTGCCGTGGCCGGCGGCGGGACCGGCCACCGCCGTGGCCGCCGGCCGGTCGAGCACCTTGCCGGCCTCGAAGCGGGTGTCGAGGGGCAGCAGGCCCAGCCCCGGGGCCGACCCGGGGGCGCCCTCGATCCCGTCGTGGTCGTCTACGGCGTGGCCCAGCGCCTGGGCGCCGGCGCAGACGCCGACGGTGGGGGCCCCGCAGGCGGCGATGGCGTCGGCCAGGCCCGAGGCCCGCAACCAGGCCAGGTCGGCCCGGGTCGACTTGGACCCAGGCAGCACCAGGAGGGCGGGCCGGCCCAGGTCGGCCGCCCCCCGGACCCACCGCACCGACACTCCCGGTTCGGCCCGCAGCGGGTCGAGGTCGCCGAAGTTGGCCACGTGGGGGAAGCGCACGGCGGCCACGTCGAACGTCCCCGGGCCCGGCGTCCAGCGGTCGAGGGCGAGGGAGTCCTCGTCGTCGAAGGCCGTGCCTGCCAGCATGGGCAGCACCCCCAGGGTGGGCACCCGGCAGCGCCGCTCCAGGTCGGCGGTGGCCGAGCCGAGGAGGGCGGGGTCGCCCCGGAACTTGTTGAGCACGAACCCCTGCACGCAGCCCCGGAGGTCGGCGGGCAGCAGAGAGACGGTGCCGTAGAGCGAGGCGAACACGCCCCCCCTGTCGATGTCGCCCACCACGATAGCGGGGAGGCGGGCGGCCCGGGCCAGGCGGAGGTTGACGATGTCGCCGTCGAGCAGGTTGATCTCGGCCGGGCTGCCCGCCCCTTCGCACACCACTACGTCGTAGCGCCGGCGCAGGCCCTCGAGGGCCTCCAGCACCACCGGCAGGAGCGTGCCCTTGCGGGCCTGGTAGTCCTGGGCGGACCACGTCCCGACGGCCCGGCCCTGCACCACCACCTGGCTGGCCCGCTCGCTCGTGGGCTTCAGCAGCACCGGGTTCATGTCCGCCTCGGGCTCGGCGCCGGCGGCCACCGCCTGGGTCCACTGGGCCGAGGCGATCTCCGCCCCCCCGGCCGTCACCGACGCGTTGTTGGCCATGTTCTGGGCCTTGAAGGGCGCCACCCGCACGCCCCGCCGGGCGAGCAGCCGGCACAGGCCGGTGACCAGGAACGACTTGCCGGCGTCGCTGCCCGTGCCGCAGACGACGAGGCCGCCGTTCACGCCGCCGATTCCGCAAGAGCGGGGCGGGAGCGGGCGCCGGGGCGGGCCACCGCCATCCCGAACCCGAGGGCGAGGACCGCCC
>DATLGZ010000062.1:0-8439 GCA_035540235.1 Acidimicrobiales bacterium
GAGCGCATGAAGGACCGCGAGCTGGTGCTGGTGGACGGCGTGAAGGTCCTGCACGACGACGGGTGGGCCCTCGTGCTGCCCGATCCCGACGAGCCCGTCACCCACGTCTGGGCCGAGGGCAGCAGCGAATCCGAGGCCCGCAACCTGGCCCAGCAGTACGCCCGCCGGATCCGCCAGATGCTGCGCTAGCCCCGTATTCCGCACGGCGCAGCCGGGCGGCGGGGGCGCAGCTCCCGAGGGGAGTAGGTTCTCCGGCGATGAGCTCTCCGGCGATGAACGTCCCTGAGGACCGGCGGTACAGCGAGGATCACGAGTGGGCCCTCCCCGAGGACGGGGTGGTGCGGGTGGGCATCACCGACTACGCCCAGGACGCGCTGGGCGACGTGGTCTTCGTGCAGCTGCCCGAGGTGGGCGCCTCCGTGCAGGCCGGGCAGTCGTTGGGCGAGGTGGAGTCCACCAAGTCGGTGAGCGACGTCTACGCCCCGGTGGCGGGCCGGGTGGTCGAGGTCAACGTAGACCTCAACGACGCCCCCAACCGGCTCAACGAGGACCCCTACGGCGCCGGCTGGATCTGCGTCATCGAGCCCGAGGACGCGGCGGCCGTGGGCGGCCTCCTCGACGCCGACGGCTACCGCGCTCTCACCGCCGAGTAGCCGAACCCCAACCCAGAAGTACAGGTCGAGGCCTGGGTAGTACGGTTGCGGCCCGTGTACTGCAACCAGTGCGGGCACCGGAACCCGGCGGGGTCTACGTTCTGCTCGTCGTGCGGGGCGGTGCTGGAGCCGGGGGACGGCGACGAGACGACGGTGACGTTCGCGCCGGTCGAGGCGGCCGGCGACGTGGCCGAGGAGGAGCTGACCGTCTCGCTGGGGGAGTTCCCCGGCACGGTCGCCATGGTGGTGGTCAAGCGGGGCCCCAACGCCGGCTCGAAGTTCATGCTCGACGCCGACGTGACCGGGGCGGGGCGCCACCCCGACTCCGACATCTTCCTCGACGACATCACCGTGTCCCGCCGCCACGCCGAGATCGTCCGTACGGCCGAGGGCTTCGTGGTGCGCGACGTCGGCTCGCTCAACGGCACCTACCTCAACCGGGAGCGCATCGAGGAGGCCCCCCTGCAGAACGGCGACGAGTTGCAGATCGGCAAGTTCAAGCTCGTCTTCTTCTCGGGAGCGGCCGGGGAGAGCCAGGAGTGACCGTGGAGGACCGGGCCTACCTGTCGATCGGGGAGGTGCTGGCGCTCCTCAAGGAGGAGTTCCCCGACGTCACCATCTCCAAGATCCGCTTCCTCGAGAGCCAGGGGCTCCTCGACCCCGAGCGCACGCCCTCGGGCTACCGCAAGTTCTACGACAGCGACGTCGACCGGCTGCGCTGGATCTTGCGCCAGCAGCGCGAGAACTTCCTCCCTCTCAAGGTGATCAAGGGCCGGCTGCGGGAGGCGGGCCCGGGATCGGTCCCCCTCACCGACCTCGACGAGAACGACACCGGCGTCACCGGCACAGGGGCGGGCGGAGCGATGACGGCCCCCGCCGGTGGTAGGGCCGAGCCTGCGGCCCGAGCGACGCCGCCCGCGTCGGGCGCCCCGCCGACGTCGGGCGCGGTGGCCAACCTGGCATCCGACAGCCCACCTCTGGCGCCCGCCCACACCGGGTCGAGCATGACCCTGTCGGAGCTGGCCACCGCCAGCGGTCTGGAGGAGCACGACCTGGCCGAGCTGGAGAAGTTCGGGCTGCTGGCGCCCCGCCGGGTGGGGTCGAGCACCTACTACGACGAGGACGCCCTCCTCGTCGCCAACCTGGCCGCCGGGTTCATGCGCTACGGGGTGGAGGCCCGCCACCTGCGCATGTACAAGGTGGCGGCCGAGCGGGAGGCGAGCTTCTTCGAGCAGGTGGTGATGCCCATGCTCAAGCAGCGCAACCCCCAGGCCCGCCGCCAGGCGGTCGAGACCCTCACCGAGCTGTCGCGGCTGGGCCAGAGCCTGCGGGTGGCCATGCTGCGCCAGGCCCTGCGCCAGTACCTCGAGGGCCCCTGACCCGGGCCGACCTCCCGGCGCCCCGGCCCCCGCTGCGCACCCTCATCTCCGAGGAGGAGCTGGCCCGGGGGGTCCACCGGCTGGCCGCCGAGCTCTCCACCGCCTACCCGTCGGGCGACCTGGTGCTGGTGGCGGTGCTCAAGGGCAGCGTCCTGTTCCTGGCCGACCTGGTCCGCCAGATGACGATCCTGCCGGCGATGGACTTCATGGCCATCTCCGCCTTCGCCTCGGGCAGCGGGCGGGTCCGGATCGTCAAGGACCTCGAGATCGACGTGTACGGAAAGGACGTCGTGCTCGTCGAGGACATCGTCGACACCGGCCTCACCTTGACGTACCTGCTGGGCGTCCTGCGCCGCCTGGAGCCCCGCTCGGTGGAGGCGTGCGTGCTCCTCGACAAGGCCGTGCGGCGGATCGTGCCCACGCCGGTCCGCTTCCGGGGCTTCGAGGTGGGAGACGAGTTCGTGCTCGGTTACGGGCTCGATTTCGCGGGCCGTTACCGCAACCTCAACCGGGTCGTCGCGGGCGACCTCAAGGTGCTGCGGGCGGACGCCGACGCGTACGTCCAGGAGCTCTACAGGAGGTAGGGTCGATCCGTGGTCGAGATGCACCTGGTCGGGGTCCGAGTGGAGATGCCGACCAACAATCCCATCGTCCTCCTGCGGGAGGCGGACGGCCAGCATCGGGTGCTCCCCATCTTCATCGGGCCGGTCGAGGCCACCGCCATCGCCTTCGCCCTCCAGGGCGTCACCACCCCCCGGCCGATGACCCACGACCTGCTGCGCGACCTGCTCATGGCCCTGGGCGTGGGCGTCGAGCGGGTGGTCATCACCGAGCTGCGCGACCGCACGTTCTTCGCCGAGATCGAGATGACCAACCAGGGCAGCGGCTGCAAGGTGTCCAGCCGCCCCTCCGACGCCATCGCCCTGGCCGTCCGCCTCGGCACCCCCATCTTCGCCGACGAGTCGGTCCTCGACGAGGCCGCCGTCCCCGTGGCCGACGACGAGGAAGAGCACGACGACGAGGTCGAGCGCTTCCGCGAGTTCCTCGAAGGCGTCAACCCCGAGGACTTCGCCTCCTGATCGGGGGCCCGGGCGGCCCCGGCGTTGGTGGGTGATTGTGGTGGGTGATTGACCCCGGGGAGGGGCCGGCCTACGCTGACACCGGCGTAACTACGCGGCTGTGAGCCGCCGGGATGGAGGGACCGTGGACGGGGACAGGCCGGCAGTCGAAGACGGGTACAGGGGGCCGCAGGTCTGCAAGATCGTCGGCATCACCTACCGCCAGCTCGACTACTGGGCCCGCACCGACCTCATCCGCCCCTCGATCGCCGACGCCCGGGGGAGCGGGTCGCAGCGGCGCTACTCCTACCGCGACCTCGTCGAGCTCAAGGTGATCAAGAGCCTGCTCGACGCAGGCGTGTCGCTGCAGTCGGCCCGCCGGGCCATCGAGTACCTGCGGGGCGCCCTCGGGGAGGACATCTCGTCGGCCAAGCTCGTCCTCAACGGGCCCGGCTCGGTGCTGGTGCGGGGCGACGGCGAGCTGGTCGACCTCATGCGGCGGGGCCAGGGCGTGTTCAGCATCGTCGCCCTCGACGGCGTCGAGCAGGAGCTGAAGGCGGCCATAACCGAGCTGCGCCCCAAGGCCGCCGCCGGCGACCTTCCCGAGGGCGAGACGGCCCACCCGTCACGGGCGAGGGCGACACGGGGGGGATAACGCTGGCCGAGGACCCCCAGGCCGGCCGGCCTGGCCCGAACGCCGTCCCGCCAGGAGCGGTCCGCCCGCGGGCGGCTCACGGCCCGCCCGGTCCCGTCCTCCCGCACGAGCAGGTCCGCTTCGCCCACAACTCGGAGCGGCAGTTCGCCAAGTTGCTCGACTTCTACGGCATTGCCTGGGAGTACGAGCCCCGCACGTTCGTCCTCGAGTGGGACAGCGACGGCAACCCCCAGCAGGCCTTCAGCCCCGACTTCTACCTCCCCGCCTACGACCTGTTCATCGAGATCACCACGATGAACCAGAAGCTGGTGACCAAGAAGAACCGCAAGGCCCGCCGGCTCAAGGAGCTGTACCCCGACGTTCGCATCAAGGTCTTCTACCAGCGCGACTACCTCAACCTGCTGGTGAAGTTCGGGTTGGAGGAGCCGTCCCAGGCGTTGCCCGGCGACGAGTCCGTCGAGCCCCTGCCCCTGCGCTTCGAAGACAACGACCACGACGCCGGCCAGCCGCCCGCCTCGGCCCGCAGCCGGCGGAAGCCGGCCTGAACGGCTCCTCCTCCCCGGCCGCCGAGGCCGACCTCGCCTTGGCGCTGGCGCTGGCCGACGTGGCCGACGCCATCACCCTGCCGCGCTTTCGGGCCACCGACCTGGTCGTGTCCACCAAGCCCGACTTGACCCCCGTGTCCGACGCCGACCGGGCGGCCGAGTCCGCCGTCCGGGGCCGGCTGGAGGCGGAGCGCCCCGGCGACGGGGTGCTGGGCGAGGAGCTCGGGGCCACCGGTCCGCCCGACGGGCGGCGCTGGGTGCTCGACCCCCTCGACGGCACCAAGAACTTCGTGCGGGGCATCCCCGTGTGGGGGTCGCTCATCGCCCTGGAGGAGGGTGGGGTGCCGGTGGTGGGAGTGGTGTCGGCGCCGGCGCTGGGCCGGCGGTGGTGGGCGGCACGGGGCCACGGGGCGTGGGCCGACGGGTCGCGCATACGCGTCTCGGCCGTGTCCCGCCTGGCCGACGCCCAGCTCAGCACCGACTCCATCGTCGAGTTCGACGCCTACGGCCTGGCCGCCGCCGCCCTCGACCTGGAGCGGCGGTGCTGGCGCAGCCGGGGGCTGGGCGACTTCTGGTCGCACACCCTGGTGGCCGAGGGGGCGGTGGACGTGGCGGTCGAGCCGGCGGTGGAGCACTGGGACGTGTCGGCCCTCCTGGTCCTGGTCGAGGAGGCCGGAGGGCGGTTCAGCGACCTGACCGGGCGGCGGCGGCCCGACGGCGGCAGCGTGCTCACCACCAACGGGCTCCTCCACGACGAGGTCCTGTCCATCCTCGGCCGGGCCCGGTAGGCGATGGCCCTGCGGCACTCGCCCCTCGACGCCGCCCACCGGGCCCTGGGCGCCAAGATGGTGCCGTTCGGCGGGTGGGAGATGCCGGTCTCGTACCCGTCGGGCACGCTGGTCGAGCACCGCACGTGCCGCAGCGGAGCGGTGGCCTTCGACGTGAGCCACCTGGGCACCGTGCGGGTGACGGGCCCCGGGGCGTTCGACCGCCTCCAGCGGGAGCTCACCAACGACCTGGCCAGGATCGCTCCCGGCCGGGCCCAGTACACGCACCTCCTCGACCCGGCCGACGCCTCGGTGGTCGACGACATCATCGTGTGGTGGGTCGCCCACGACGACTTCCACGTCATGCCCAACGCCTCCAACACCGAGCGGGTGGTGGAGGCGCTCGGGAGCGTGCAGGGCTCCGACGCGGTGGCCGCCGACGACGTCACGCCGGCGCGGGCGATTCTCGCCGTGCAGGGCCCGCAGGCCCGGCGCTGGCTGGCCGACGTAGCGCCCGACGCCGCCACCGTCCCCCGCTTCGGGGTGAAGACCTTCCGGTGGCGGGGCGCCACCTGCGTGGTGGCGGGCACGGGCTACACCGGCGAGGACGGGGTGGAGGTGGCCGTGCCGACCGGGGTCGCCCCCGCCTTCTGGGAGGCGCTGCTCGACGCCGGCATCCTCCCCGCCGGGCTGGGCGCACGCGACACGCTGCGGCTGGAGGCGGGCCTGCCCCTGCACGGCCACGAGCTGGGCCCGGGGATCACGCCCCTGCAGGCAGGGCTGGGCTGGGTGGTGGCGTGGCACAAGGGCGACTTCCGGGGGCGGGCCGCCCTCGAGGCGGAGCGGCGGCGGGGGCTCGACCGGGAGCTGCGCGGGCTCAGCGTCGACGGCCGCCAGCCGCCCCGGGCCGGCTACCGGGTCGAGGCCGGCGGCGAGGCGGTGGGCGAGGTCACCAGCGGCAACTTCTCGCCCACCCTGGGCCACGGCATCGCCCTCGCCTTCCTGCCCCCCCAGGCCCGCGAGGGCCAGGAGGTGACCGTCGACGCTCGCGGCCAGGCCCTGCCCGCCAAGGTGGTAGCCCTGCCGTTCGTCCGCCGCGGCCGCCCCCCGTCACCCTGACGGCGGTGGTGGGGGCGGCGGCCCGAGCGGCCTAGATTGGCGGGCGCCGTGGGCCACTACGTCCCCCACACCGATGCCGAGGTGGCCGACATGCTGGCGTCGCTCGGCCTGGGCTCGGTCGAGGAGCTGTTCGCCACCGTCCCCGAGGCCCTGCGCCTGGCCGGCGGGCTCGACCTCCCTGCCGGGCTGTCCGAGTTCGACGCCCTGGCCCGCATGGAGGGGCTGGCCGCCGCCAACCGCCGCACCGGCCCCGAGCTCGTGTGCTTCGCCGGGGGCGGGGCGTACGACCACGACGTGCCGGCGGTGGTGCGGCGGGTCGCCTTCCGGTCGGAGTTCGTGACCGCCTACACGCCCTACCAGCCCGAGGTGGCCCAGGGCGTCCTCCAGGCCCTCTTCGAGTACCAGACGGTGGTGGCCCGCCTGACCGGGATGGACGTGGCCAACGCCTCCCTCTACGACGGGGCCAGCGCCACGGTCGAGGCCGTCAACCTGGCGGTGGCCGCCACCGGCCGGTCGACGGTCTGGCTGTCGGGCGGCCTCCACCCCAACTGGCGCGACGTGGTGCGCACCTACGCGGCCGGCACCGGCCACCACCTCGTGGAGGTGCCGCTGTCCGGAGGCCTGACCGCCTGGCCCACCGAGGGGGAGGCGGGAGCGGTGGTCGTCCAGTACCCCAACTACCTGGGCTGCATCGAAGACCTGGCGGCGGCGGCCGAGGCGGCCAGGGGCGCGGGGGCCCTGCTGGTGGTGGCGGTCGACCCGGTGGCGCTGGCCCTGTTGCGGCCGCCGTCGGAGTACGGGGCGGCGGTGGTGGTGGGGGAGGGGCAGCCCTTCGGCACCCCGCTGTCGTTCGGCGGGCCCTACCTGGGCCTGTTCGCCACCAGCCGCCAGCACGTGCGCCGCCTCCCTGGCCGGCTGGTGGGGGAGACGGTCGACGCCGACGGGCGGCGGGCCTACGTCACCACCCTCCGCACCCGCGAGCAGGACATCCGCCGCGAGAAGGCGTCGTCCAACGTGTGCACCAACCAGACCCTGATCGCGGTGGCGTGCGTGGTGCAGCTGGGCTGGCTGGGCACGGCCGGCCTGCGGGAGCTGGCCCTGCGCTGCGCCCGCGGCACCCGCTACGCCCGCGAGGCGGTGCTGGCCATCGACGGCGTGGAGGCGGTGTCGGAGGCGCCGGTGGTGCGGGAGTTCGCGGTGCGGGCGCCCGTCCCCGGCGACGTGATCGTCGAGCGCATGGCCGAGGAGGGTTTCCTGGCCGGCGTGGCGCTGGAGGACGGGGGCCTGCTGGTGGCGGTGACCGAGAGGCGCACCCGCGACGAGATCGACGCCTACGCCGCCGCCCTGGAGAAGGTGGTGCGGTGAGCAGCGGCCAGGCGGCGGCCGGGGGGCGGGCCGCCTCCATCCCCCTCATGGGGAGGGAGGCGGAGCCCACCCTGTTCGAGCTGTCCGTCCCGGGCCGCCGGGCCGCCACCTTCCGGGCCACCGGCCTGCCCGAGTGGCAGGCCGAGGAGCTGGTGCCGGCCCAGCACCTGCGGGCCGAGGCCGCGCCCATCGCCGAGGTGTCCGAGCGCGACCTGGTGGCCCACTTCACCCGCCTCAGCGCCCGCCAGTACTCCGTCGACCTGGGGGCCTACCCCCTGGGCTCGTGCACGATGAAGTACAACCCGAAGCTCTGCGACGACGCCGCCTCCCTGCCCGGCCTGGCCGACGTGCACCCGGCCGCCCCCGCCGCCCTGGCCCAGGGGTGGCTCCAGCTGCTGGCCGACCTGGAGTCGGCGTTGTGCACGGTCACGGGAATGGCGGCCGCCACCCTCCAGCCCCCGGCCGGGGCGGCGGGAGAGCTGACCGGCCTGCTCCTCATGCGGGCCTGGCACGCCGACCACCCCGGCGGGCGGGAGCGGCGGCGGGTGCTGATCCCCGACTCGGCCCACGGCACCAACCCCGCCTCGGTGACCCTGGGCGGCTACGAGGTCACCCAGGTGCCGTCCGACTCCCGCGGCCTGGTCGACGTGGCCGCCCTGCGGTCCCGCCTCGACGACGACGTGGCCGGCATCATGCTCACCAACCCCAACACCCTCGGCCTGTTCGAGGAGGACATCGTCGAGATCGCGGCCGCGGTCCACGACGTGGGCGGGCTGCTCTACTACGACGGGGCCAACTTCAACGCCATCCTGGGCGTGAGCCAGCCCGGGGCCATGGGCTTCGACATCGTCCACCTCAACCTCCACAAGACCTTCGCCGTGCCCCACGGGGGCGGGGG
>DATLGZ010000063.1:0-3431 GCA_035540235.1 Acidimicrobiales bacterium
CCCCTGGGCGGCACGTGGAAGACGTTCACCCTCCGCCGGCCCGACCAGTTCCGCTCGGCGCCGCCGCCGGCATACAACTCGGCCGAGTTCCGGGCGTCGGCCCAGAAGCTGATCGACATGAAGAACAACCTGACCCCCGAGCAGGCGGCCATCGCCAAGTTCTGGGAGGGGGCGGAGGGGACGAACCTGCCCGCCGGCATCGTCAACGACGTGTACTTCCCCGACATCCGGGCCAAGGTCACCGAGGGCGACCAGGCCCGGCGCTGGACCGTCCCCCGGGCGGTCCGGGCGGTGGCCCTCCTCAACATCGCCATGTCCGACGGCGGGATCGCGGTGTGGGAGGACAAGTACCACTACTGGTACCCCCGGCCCGTGAACGGCATCCGCGACAGCGGCATCGACCGCAACTGGACCCCGCACCTGCCCACCCCGTTCTTCCCCGCCTACCCGTCGGGCAGCGCCGGCTACGCGGGGGGAGCCGAGGCGGTCATGAGCTACCTCATCCCCGAGAAGGCGGCCGAGTTCAAGAGGAGGGCGGAGGAGCAGGCCCTCTCCCGCCAGTACGCCGGCATCCACTGGGACTTCGACTCGGTCAGCCTTGAAGGCGGCCGGGGCGTCGGGGCCCTAGTGGTCGAGCGAGCCCGCAACGACGGGGCCGACCGGGCGGCCTAGCCGCCGGGTCGACCTCGCCGTCGCCCCTCGTTCAGCCGTCCCGCCCCTCCTCCACCAGCTCGATGAGGGTGCCGAACGCTCCCGCTGGGTGGAGGAAGGCCACGGTGGTGCCCCGCCCGCCGGGGCGGGGCTGGAGGTCGACGGCCCGGGCCCCGGCCGCCACCGCGGCGGCCAGGGCGGCGGCGCAGTCGTCGACGCGGTAGGCCACGTGGTGCAGCCCCTCGCCCCGGCGGTCGAGGAAGCGGGCCACCGGCGACCCGGGCCGGGTGGGCGTGAGAAGCTGCACGAACGACTCGCCGGCGGGGATGAGGGCCTCCTCGACGCCGTCGTGCTCCACCCGCTCCCGGTGCACGACCTCTGCCCCGAACGTGTGCCGGTACCACTCGACGGCGGCGTCGAGGTCGCGCACCGCCACCGCCACGTGGTCGATCCGGGTGAACAGACCGCTCACCGCGGAGGAGTCTCGCCCCCGGAGGGCGACCGGGCAAGGTCGTACACCGACCGCCACCCCCGCGGGCCCACCACCAGCACGTCGAGCAGGTCGACGCCCGCGTCCTGGCAGCGGCCGGCGAGGCCGGCCACGCCCTCGGCCTCCCGCTTGGGCAGGTAGGCGCCCAGGCGCTGCTGCACGGCGGCCAGGACGATGCCGGCCACGCCCGCCGGCTCGGCCACGCCCAGCACGAAGTCGACGACCCGGGGCAGGGCGGCGGGCGTGGCCCCGTCGACGGCGAGGGCGATCAGCAGCCGGTGGGACGGGTCGCACAGGAGGGCGACGAGGGCAGGCCCCGCCGACGGCGGGGACGAGGCCCGGACGATGGCCGCGGCATGGGACGGGCCCGCGACGATGGGCTCCTCATGATCGGAGCCATGGCTTGTGCAGCGTGGCCGCACGGCTTCCTCCCTGAGCTCGAGGGAACTCCAGGGGGAAGCGACGTCCTGCAGGCTAGCCCAGGGGTATGACGGTCACGGCCCTCACTCGTTGGCGGGATGGGCGTAGGTGGCGAAGAGGCTGAGCCAGTCGGAGATGGCGTAGTACTTCTCCTGGCCGGTCCCCAGGGTGATGCTCGGCTGCAGGCACGAGTCGGGCGCCTCGGAGGGGAGCATCCCGATCGACCGTCCCAGGGCGGCGCACACCAGGCTCCACGCGTCGGGGTCGGCCACCGGCTGCTCAGAGAACACCGACCGCACGTGCCCGAAGTGCTTGCTGGCCAGGTTCATCGTGAACTGGGTGCAGCGGATCGGCGTGGGCTCGCCCGGGCAGTCGTCGATCAGGATCTGGTTGCTGCGGCAAACGGAGATGACGCCGTCGGCCACCGCGCACGACGGGTCGTTGAGCTGCACGTAACCGAAGGCGGGCAGTTGGAGGTTGTAGGTGGTGCGTGCGAAGTTCATCCACGCCGCCCATCGCTGGATCTGAGTGGCGAACTGGGGGTTGCCGGTCTTGTCGGCGATGATCACCACCCGGCACGGTCCCTCCACGCACTCGGGGTAGTAGGGGCTGATGCCCCAGTGGGGGTTCTCGGTGGGCTGGGCCACGGCGGCCACGTTGCCCAGTGGCACGACCAGCCCCACGGCCGCCATGCCGACCGCCAGCACCGCCCCGGCCAGACGCCTCCTGCTCCGCTTCATCCGCCCTCCCGTCGTCGCGTCAGCCTTCGAGCTCCCGCCGGCCCTCGAGTGCCCGACCGAGAGTCAGCTCGTCAGCGTACTCAAGGTCTCCTCCCACGGGGAGCCCGCTGGCGATCCGGGTGGCCCTCACCCCGAGGGGCTTGAGCAGGCGGGCGAGGTACATGGCGGTCGCCTCCCCCTCGATGGTGGGGTTGGTGCAGAGGATCACCTCCTGCACGCCCTCGGGCGCCAGCCGGGCCAGCAGCTCCTTGACCTTGAGCTGCTCGGGGCCGATGCCCTCGATGGGGCTGATGGCGCCCAGCAGCACGTGGTAGCGGCCGCGGAACTCCTGGGTCTTCTCCACCGCGATCACGTCCCTGGGCTCCTCGACCACGCACACCACGGTCGGGTCGCGCCGGCCGTCGCGGCAGATCGTGCACTCCTCGCCCTCGGCCACGTTGAAGCACCGCCGGCAGAAGCCGACGCGGGCCTTGGCCTCGGTGATGGCCCGGGCCAGCCGCTCGGCGTCCTCGGGGGAGACCTTGAGGAGGTGGAAGGCGATGCGCTGGGCCGACTTGGGCCCCACGCCCGGAAGCCGGCCCAGCTCGTCGATCAGGGTCTGGACGGGGGCGGCGTACACCCGGGGCGGTCTGGTAGGGGGCGGGCCGGGCTCAGCCCAGCAGGCCGCCGCCCAGCGGGCCCAGGTCGACGCTGCCCATGGCCTTCTCCGACAGCTCGGTGGCCCGGGCCACCGCGTCGCGCACGGCCGCCAGCACGAGGTCTTCGAGCATGGGGACGTCGTCGGGGTCTACGACGGTGGGATCGATGGTCACCCCCAGGAACTCCATGCTCCCGGTCACCCGCACCTTGACCACACCGCCGCCGGCTTGGCCCTCCACCTGGGCCTCGGCGGCGGTGGCGCGGGCCTGCATGAACTGCTCCTGCATGGCCTGGGCCTGTTTCAGCAACGCCCCCAGATCGGGTGCCCCCCCCTGCCCGCTAGCGGCCATCCGGCTCCTCCACCACCTCGGCGCCCTCGAAGACCTGGAGGACGTGCTCGAGAGGCGAGGCTACCGCTCCCGAGGGGGCGTCGGTGAGCTCGTCCCAGGCCACCGCCTCATCGTCGGGAGGGGGATCGGCGGGGGTAGGTT
>DATLGZ010000064.1:0-3083 GCA_035540235.1 Acidimicrobiales bacterium
GACCCCTAGTGGCGACCTTCGACGACCTCCTGGTCGTGCAGGGGCACGACACCACGATCGACCAGCTCCGCCACCGCCGCGCCGCCCTGCCCGAGCTCGCCGACCTGGCCCGCGTCGAGTCCGACCTGGCCGCCCTCGAGGCGACGCTGGCGGGCGTCACCGTCGAGCGCGACGAGATCGCCCGCCGCCAGAAGCGTCTGGAGGACGAGCTGGCCGGGGTGGAGGCCAAGATCAAGGAGGCGGAGGCACGCCTGTTCTCGGGGAGCATCACCGCCCCCCGGGAGCTGCAGGCGCTCCAGGCCGATGTCGAGTCCCTGCGCCGGCGCGCCGGCACCCTGGAGGACGGGGTCCTCGAGGCCATGACCGAGCGGGAGCCGCTCGACGAGCAGATCGGCCAGCTGGAGGCACGGCGCGCCCAGCTCGACGGCGACGGCGCCCGCCTCCGGGTGGCGCGGGCTGAGGCCGAGGCCGCCATCGACGCCCAGGTGGCCACCGAGGCGGCGGCCCGCACCCAGGCCGCCGCCGCCCTCCCCGCCGACCTGTCCCGCCTCTACGAGGACCTGCGCCGCAAGCTGGGTGGGGTGGGGGCGGCCCGCCTCGTGCAGGGCCGCTGCACCGGCTGCCATCTGGCCCTGCCCGCCACCGAGGTCGACCGCATCCGCCGCGAGCCGCCCGACACCCTGGTCCGCTGTGACCAGTGCGGGCGCATCCTGGTGCGCTAGCTCCGGTCGGCGGTGGTCCTGTGGTTCGTGGGCTGCGCCCTGGTGCTCGTCTGGGTGGTGTTCCACGACCCCGCCATCGACCATCGGGTGCTGGCCCTGGGAGCGGTGCTGCCCGACCTGGTCGACGCGCCCCTCGGCGGGGCGCGCGTCGCCCACACGCTGGGAGCCTCCGCCCTGCTGCTGGCGGCCGTCATGCTCGCCACCCGGGGGCGGCGAGCGGCGCGCCGGCGCTGGCTGGCCCTGCCCATCGGCGCCTTCGTCCACCTGCTGGCCGACGGCGTGTGGACCCGGGCCGAGACGTTCTGGTGGCCGTTCCTGGGCGGTGAGCTGGAGGGCGCCCTGCCCTCGTTCGACCGGGCCGCGCCCGTGGTGGCGGCGCAGGAGCTGGCGGGGGCGGCCGCCATCGCCTGGTTCGTGTGGCGGTTCGGCCTGCTCACCGACGCCGCCGCCCGCCGGGCGTTCGTGCGCACCGGCCGGCTGCCCCGCGACCGGGTGGGGTGAGCGCGGACTGCTCCACCTCCTCCGCCACGGCCAGACGGCGGCCAACGCCGCCGGCCTCATCCAGGGTCGGCGTGACCACGACCTGACCGACGTGGGCCGTCGCCAGGCCGCTGCCGCCGCCGCCCTCCTCCCGGCCCAGGCCGCTGCCGTCGTGACCAGCCCCCTCCTGCGGGCGCGCCGCACGGCCGGGGCCCTGGCCTCCGCCGCGCCCACGGTGGACGCCCGCTGGATGGAGATGGACTTCGGGCAGCTCGAGGGCCGGCCGGTGGCCGAAGTGCGTGACCTCCTGTGGTCAAGCTGGGCCGACGACCTGGAGTGGGCGCCTCCAGGGGGCGAGTCGCTCGCCTCCGTCACCCGCCGGGTGACCGAGGCGTGCGAGGAGCTGCTGCCCCGCATCGGCCGGGAGGACGTGGTGGTCGTCACCCACGTCTCGCCCATCAAGGCGGCCGTGGCCTGGGCCCTCGCCGTGCCGCCCACGGTGGCTGGCCGCCTGTACGTGCTCGAGGCCTCCATCACCACCATCGCCGCCGGCGACGACGGCCGACCGGTGCTGCGGCGCTTCGGCGTGGAGGCGGGGATGGGGGAGCACGGCGCAGCCGTGCGTCGGGGGCGCAGCCCCCGAGGCACCTAGCGGTCCTTGAGGGCCAGGAACATGTGGTACAGCAGGATGAGCTGGGTGATGGCGAGCGGCTCGCTGCGGATGCCCTGATCGATGGTTCCCAGCGACTCGGGCACCGACTCGTCCACCTCCAGTTCCTTCCAGATCTCCTCCTCGACCTCGCGCGTGACTTCGCGCTCGGCGTAGGAGTGGATGTGGAGGGCGTCCACCGGCTTGTCGAACTCGTCCCGCGCCAGCTTCAGGTGCATGGCCTCGCGGTGGTCGTCGGTGAGTATGCGGCTGAGGCTGGGGTGGGCGATGGTGGGCCGCAGGAGCAGGGTGGCCGACAGGGGCGTCTGGTTGGCTGTCTTCCACTTCTCCATGGCCTCCCAGTGGTCCTCGAAGGCGCGGGAGCAGTCCTCCCGGTAAGCGTCGAGGTGGTTGGCCGCCTCGGGCTTGGGCGGACCGGGCTGGAAGGCGTGGGTGAGCCCGTCGGGCAGCACGTCGCGGCCTTCGATGGGCCCGAAGCGCACCACGATGTCGGCGTTGGCCCGCTGGGGGCGGATGAAGGCGGCCGACTCGACCTCCCGCTTGGCCAGGTCCTTCTTGACCTCCTCGGGTTGGTAGCCGCGCTTGGCCGTGTCGCGGTTGACCTTCCACTGGAACCGCACCGGCTCGGGCGGGTCGAGGTAGACGGTGGCGTCGAAGCAGGCTCGCGACAGCTTGGTGTGCAGGGGCAGCAGGCCCTCGATGATCACGAACTCTCGGGGCTCCACCAGCACGGGCCGGTCGAGGGTGCCGTTCTTGTGGTTGTAGACCGGCTTGAGGATGGGGTTGCCCATGGCCAGCAGCTGCAGGTGCTGCTCCATGATCTCCATGTAGTTGCAGTCGGGGTGCAGGGGCGTGAACGGCAGGCCCTTGCGCTCCACCCGGTCGTAGCGGTGGTAGTCGTCGACGCAGATGGAGGTGATGCGGTCGGGCCCGAGCGCCTCCACCAGCCCCTTGGTGATGGTGGTCTTGCCGGCGGCGGAGTCGCCGGCGATGGCCAGCATGATGGGCCGGGTGGCGGTCTGGCCGTTCGACCGCAGCCCCCGATGCATGGTCACGTTGCTCACGTTGCTCACTGCGCCATCCCCTCCCGGGCCACCGCGTCGTCGGCGACCGCGTCCTCGGCCAGCTTGCGCAGCGACGACACGGCCGCCTCCAGGCCGTCGGGGTGCTTGTACAGCCCCGACCCCGCTACCAGGATGCGGGCCCCCGCC
>DATLGZ010000065.1:0-4436 GCA_035540235.1 Acidimicrobiales bacterium
GGCCGGCGGGGCGCCGGGGGGGCGCCGAACCCTCGCCGGGACCGCCGCCCGGCCAGAATGTCCAGTCGTGGCCCGCCCCTCGATCAAGCCTCCGGTCGCCCCCGTCGAGGCCAAGGACGTCGAGGCCAGGGACGAGGTCGACGCCACCAGGCTGATCGACTGGGCCCGCGGCCGGGACCCGGTGCGGTGGGTCCTGGGCGGCATGGTCGTGGTCTGGTTCCTGGTCTTCTTCTCGCTGTGCAAGCTACGTCACGACCGCTTCGGCACCTTCGCCTTCGACCTCGGCACCTACGACCAGGGCGTGTGGCTGCTGGCCCACGGCAAGCAGTTCGTGACCGTCCGGGGGCTCAACCTCCTGGGCCACCACATGAACCTCATCCTGGTGGTCCTCGCCCCCTTCTACCGGCTCGGGGCGGGGCCGGTGTTCCTGGCCTTCGTGCAGGTGGCGGCGCAGGCGTCGGGGGCGGTGGCGGTGTTCCTCCTGGCCCGGGACCGGCTGGCCGACCGCTGGCTGGCGGTGGTCCTGGCCGGAGTGCTGCTGCTCAACCCCACCTACCAGTTCCTCACCTGGGAGTACTTCCACCCCGACGCCCTGGCCATCGCCCCCCTCCTGTTCTCCTACTGGGCGGCGCGGGCCCGCCGCTGGGGGTGGTTCGCGGTGGCGGCGGTGCTGGCGGTCGCCTGCAAGGAGGACGTCGCCCTGGCGGTGGCGGTGATCGGCGTGCTCATCGCCGTGCGGGACAACCGCAAGGTGGGCGCCATCGCGGCCGGGCTGGCCGGGGCGTGGTTCCTGCTGAGCACGCGCCTGCTCCAGCCCGCCTTCCTGCCGACCAACGCCCCCTTCTACGACACGTTCTTCGGCGACCTGGGCAACAGCGCCGGCGAGGTGGTGAAGAACGCCATCCTCCGGCCCGGGACGGTGTTCGACCTGGCCACCCGGCCCGACCGCCTCAGCTACTACCGGATGATGCTCGCCCCCCTGGCCTTCCTGCCCCTGGCGTCGCTGTCGACGCTGATGGTGGCGCTGCCCATGGTGGCGGTGAACGTCCTCACCACCTTCCCCTACGCCCGCGACTACGAGTACCACTACAGCGCCCTGGTGGTGGCGGGAGCCATGCTCGCCACCGTCGAGGGGATCGCCCGGCTGGGCCGGCGGCCGGGCACCCGCCGGTTCCTGGTGGGCGTGGTGGCGGCCTGCGCCCTGGGCACGAGCGTGGCCTGGGGCGTGTCCCCCGTCAGCGTCAAGTACCGCCAGGGGTACTGGCCGCTGGCCCAGAGCCCCCGCACGGCGGTGCAGCAGGCGGCGGTCGCCACCGTCCCGCCTCGAGCGGCGGTCTCGGCGATCTACTCGATGGTCCCCCACCTCTCCCACCGGGAGCGGATCTACAACTTCCCCGAGCCGTGGCGGCGGGTGGACTGGGGCGTGGCGGGCGAGAACCTGCACGACCCCGGCCTGGTGCAGTGGCTGGTGGTTGACCGCCAGCTCCTCAGCGAGCGCGACCACCGGCTGGTCGACCGGCTGCTGGCGTCGCAGTTCACCGCCCGCTTCGAGACCGACGGCATCCTCGTGGCCGAACGGACCGCGCCGGGGGCGCCGGTGGACGTCGACTGAGCGGGTACGCCTCCTAGGAGTCGAGGAGGCGGGGCTCCATGGCGGTGAGGGCGGCCTCGATGCGGGACCGCAGCTGGAGCTTCACCAGGATGTTGGCCACGTGGTTGCGCACCGCGGGCGGCGTCAAACCCAGCTCGGCCGCGATCTCCTCGTTGCCCATGCCCTTGGCCACCCGCTTCAGGACCTCAAGCTCGCGGCCGGTGAGGCTCTGGCTGGGCCGCGCCTCCACCCCCTCGGCCCGGCGGCCCAGCGAGCCGAACTCGGCGATGAGCTTGGCCGCCATCGAGGGGGTGATGAGGCTCTGGCCCTGCACCACCGCCCGCACCGCGTCGGCCACCTCCTCGATGGAGACCTCTTTGAGCAGGTACCCGTTGGCCCCCGCCTTCACCGCGTCGAAGAGGTCGTCCTCGTCGTCGCTGACGGTGAGCATGATGATGCGGGTGGAAGGGAACGCCCCCCGGATCACCCGGGTGGCCTCGATGCCGTTCTGCACGGGCATGCGGACGTCCATAAGCACCACGTCGGGCGCCAGCTCCTCCACCCGCTCGACGGCCTCCACGCCGGTGCCGGCCTGGGCCACCACCTCGATGCCGTCCTCCGCCTCCAGCACCATCTTCAGGCCGCGCCGGAACCGCTCGTGATCGTCGGCGATGAGGACCCGGATCGGCTCCGGCACGGCAGCGGGCCCTCCCTAAGTGGCGTCGATGAGCCCGACGTCGCCGTCGTTGCGGCGGTAGACGACCGAGGGCAGCCCCGAGTCGGCGTTGCTGAAGAAGTAGAACGTGTGGCCGAGCATCTCCATCTGGAGCGCCGCCTCCTCGGGCGTCATGGGCTTGAGGTCGAACCGCTTGACCTTGACGATCCTGCCCGACCCCCTCCGCTCCTCGCCATCGTCGTCGTCCTCCAGGGGGGCTGAGCCGTTCAACTCTACCGAGACGGCCCGGGGGCGGCCCTTGCGGCTCTGGCGGGTCTTCAGCTTCTCCATCTGGTGGGAGAGCTTGTCGATGACCCGGTCGACGGCGGTGTAGGGATCGGCCGACGCCGCCTTGGCCCTGAGGATGTGGCCGTGGCCCCGCAGCGTGACCTCGCAGACCTCCTTCTCGGAGATCCGGGGGTTGCGCTCCTCTAGGAAGGAGATCTCGGCCTGGTCCCAGCCGTCGAGGTGGCGGGCCAGGCGTGTCACCTTCTCCTGGGCCGTGGCCCGCAGCTTCTCCGGGACCTCCATGTGCCGCCCCTGGATGGTGAACTCCATGCAACCTCCTCGGGTACGTCGGACGGGATGGGCTGCCGCCGCGCCGGCAGCCGGATCGTGTGCGGCTGACCTGGTCTTTGCCCCCACACTCGCCTGCCGGGAAGCTGGCGCCCGGGGCGGTGGCGGCCCCGCAGGGCCCGGCACCGCCGTGAATGGACGCTTCCCTTCCTCTCCTCCCGGGCCCGCCGATCGGGCCCGGTCGGGCAGGGCTTACGTCTAAGCCGCACCATGATCAGCAACCACGGGTTGCCTTACGTGGGTCGTTTCGCCTGCGGCTGGCGTCGACTTTCAACCACAGACCCGCACACGAGCCATACCCGAGTGTATGCCCCGGGGGGAGGTTCGGGCGGCGGCGACGACCTGGACGGCGGCCGCGCCGGCGGCCCGCAGCGTGCGAGCGGCGGCGGTGACGGTGGCCCCGGTGGTGACCACGTCGTCGACCAGCAGGACCCGCGGGGCGGCGGTGGCCGGGCTGCCTCGGGCCTCGAACCGGGGACCGCGCCGGCGGTCGGCCAGGGACTGCCCGGTCTGGGCCGGCCCGGGCCGCCGCCGCAGCAGCCGCCGGCACGGCCGCCGCAGCCGCCGGGCCACGGCCCGGGCCAGCAGCTCCGACTGGTCGAAGCCCCGCTGGCGCCGCCGGGCGGCGGTGGTCGGCGCCCACGTGACGACGTCGACCCCGGTCGGGTCGACCAGGGCGGCCATCCCGGCGGCCAGGAACCGCAGCGACGAGCGGGCGTTGCGGTACTTGAGGCGGGCCACGACCTCGCGGCCCACGCCCGAGTAGTCGAGCAGCGCCGCGCACCGGTCGACGGCCGCCGGCGGCGGCAGGCTGGGCGCGGGCCGCAGCTCGCCCCGGCAGGGCGGGCACGGCGCCTCCCCCGCCCGTCCGCACGCCGGGCACGCCCGCGGCAGCAGCATCACGCCGCCCGCAACCCGCGAGCCACCGCCGCCACCGTGGCCAGGCCCCGTTCGGTGACGTCGGCCCAGGTGAACCGCAGCAACGTCCACCCCGCCAGGACGAGGGCGTTCTGCCTCAACCGGTCCTCCTCGAACCCGTGGGTGGCTCGGTCACGCACCCCGTAGAGCACAGCCGCGGCCCGGTGCGACGCCAGCGTGCCCGGCGGGCCCGCCAGCACGCAGGCCATCAACCGCTGGCGCCACGTGTTGGGCTGGCCCCGTAACAGGTAGACGCCCGCCTCGGCCGAGCGAACCCAGGCGCCCGACCTCAGCCGGCGGTCGCACCCGCTGGGCGAGGCGCCAGCCGCCGACGCCTGGTCGCGGGTGAAGCCGCCATGCTGCTGCCGCGCCAGGCGTTCGATCGCCTCGTCAAGCTCTCTCATACCCTTTCAATGTACTGAGAGGGTGTGACACTCCCGATTTCAGGCAATAGGCGTCGGAAACCGACGCCTATTGCCTAGAACGCTGGGGGTTGGGGCTACGTGCCGACGGTCCAGGAGCGGAGGTACTCCTGCTGGGCGGGGGTGAGGACGTCGATGGTGATGCCCATGGTGTCGAGCTTGACCCGGGCGATCTCGGCGTCGATGTCGGCGGGCACGTTGTAGACCCGGGGCT
>DATLGZ010000066.1:0-6859 GCA_035540235.1 Acidimicrobiales bacterium
CCCCGCCCGCCGCGCCGCCGCCGGCGGCGCGGCGGGCGGGGTGGCGGCAAGGGCGGGGGCGCGGGCGCGGTTGTCGACGGCTCCCTCGACCACGCTGCCCTCGACGCTGCCGCCCCCGTCGTCCTCGACGAGGAGACCCTCGAGCGCCGGCGGGGGCGGGAGCGCAAGGGCCGCCCGGTCGGGCGCTACTTCATGGCCGTCCACTCCCGCCCCCACGCCACCCAGATCGCGGTGCTCGAGGGCCGCAGCCTGATCGAGCACTACGTGTCCCGGCCCGCCGACGACGCCACCCAGATCCACGGCAACATCTACCTGGGCCGGGTGCAGAACGTGCTGCCGGGGATGGAGGCGGCGTTCGTCGACATCGGCACGCCCAAGAACGCCGTGCTCTACCGGGGCGACGTCCAGTACGACCCCGAGGACGTCGAGGAGAAGGGGGCGTCGGCGTCGGCCCGCATCGAGGAGCTGCTGCGGCCGGGCCAGAGCGTGCTGTGCCAGGTCACCAAGAACCCCATCGGCACCAAGGGGGCCCGCCTGACCCAGGAGGTCTCCATCGCCGGGCGGTTCGTGGTGCTCATCCCCCGGTCGTCCACCTACGGCATCTCCAAGCGGCTGGCCGACGACGAGCGCAAGCGCCTGCGCCGCATCCTCGACGACGTCCGCCCCGAGGGCCACGGGCTGATAGTGCGCACGGCCGCCGAGGGGGCGACCGCCGAGGAGTTGCGGCGCGACGTCGAGCGCCTGAAGCGCCAGTGGGCCCAGATCGAGGACCTGGCGGGCCGGTCGCGGGCGCCCTGCCTGCTCTACCGTGAGCCGACGCTGGCGGTGCGGGTGATCCGCGAGGAGTTCAACCGCGACTACCGGGGTGTGATCCTCGACGACCCCGACCTCTACAAGGAGGTCCGGGAGTACGTGGAGGCGCTCATCCCCGAGCTGGCCGACCGCATCGAGCTCTACGACGACCCCGACCTGCCGCTGTTCGAGCGCCAGCACATCCACGAGCAGCTCCACAAGGCCCTCGACCGCAAAGTGTGGCTGCCCTCCGGAGGCTCGCTGATCATCGAGCGCACCGAGGCTCTCACCGTCATCGACGTGAACACGGGCAAGAACGTGGGCACGTCGAACCTGGAGGCCACGGTCTTCGCCAACAACCTGGAGGCGGCCGACGAGATTGCCCGCCAGCTGCGGCTGCGCGACATCGGCGGCATCATCGTCATCGACTTCATCGACATGGAGATCAGGAAGAACCGCGACGAGGTGCTGCGGGTCTTCAAGGAGGCCCTGTCGCGCGACAAGACCCGCACCCAGGTCTTCGAGATGTCGGAGCTGGGCCTGGTGGAGATGACCCGCAAGCGCATCTCCGAGGGCCTGGTCGAGTCCTTCTCCGCCTCCTGCCCCACGTGCGCGGGGCGGGGGATCGTCCTCGACGACACCCTCCTGTGAGCGAACCCCATGCAACTGGTCACCGTGGGAGCGCGGGGACGACACAAACGGTGACCAGAACGCGGGGGGTGTAGGCTGGTCGCCCTATGTACGCGGTGATCAAGACCGGTGGCAAGCAGTACCGGGTGGCCGAGGGCGAGCGGCTCGACGTCGAGCGGCTGGCGCTGGCCGGCGAGGCCGGCGACGTCAGCTTCACCCCCTTGCTCGTGGTCGACGGCGACCAGGTGGCGGCCACCGCCTCCGACCTGGCCGGGGCCGAGGTGCGGGCGCGCGTGGTCGGCGACACCAAGGGGCCCAAGATCCGGGGCTTCACCTACAAGAACAAGAGCAACCAGCGCCGGCGGTGGGGCCACCGCCAGAAGTACACCACCATCGAGATCACCGGCATCCGGGCCGGCCAGCACCGCCCGAGCGCAGCCGACGGAGGCCAGTAGCCATGTCGAAGACCAAGGGAGGCGGCTCCACCCGCAACGGCCGCGACTCGGCCGCCCAGCGCCTGGGCGTCAAGGTCTACGACGGCGGCCGGGTCACCGCCGGGGCGATCATCGTGCGCCAGCGGGGCACGCACTTCCACCCCGGCGAGCACGTGGGCCGGGGCGGCGACGACACCCTCTTCGCCCTGGCCGACGGCACCGTGTCCTTCGCCCGCCGCAAGGGCCGCCGCCACGTCGACGTCCTGCTCGAGCAGTAGGGGCCGGCTGGGGCGGCGCCACCCACCGCCGTAACCTGCGGGGGTGGCCGAGGGTTTCGTCGACGAAGCGTTCGTCAACCTCAAGGGAGGTGACGGCGGCGCGGGCGCGGTCTCGTTCCGGCGGGAGGCGCACGTGCCCAAGGGCGGGCCCGACGGCGGCGACGGGGGCAAGGGGGGCGACGTGTGGCTGGTCGCCGACAACCAGGTGGCCTCGCTGCTCGCCTTCCAGGACCACCCCCACCGGCGGGCCGACCCCGGCGCCCACGGCCAGGGCAAGGGCCGCCACGGCGCCTCGGGGGCCGACCTGCGGGTGCTGGTGCCGGTGGGCACGGTGGTGAGCGACCGCACCGGCGAGGTGCTGGTCGACCTGGTGGCGCCGGGCGACGCCTGGCTGGCCGCCGAGGGGGGCCGGGGCGGCCGGGGCAATGCCCGCTTCCTGTCCAACCGCCGCCGCGCCCCGTCCTTCGCCGAGCAGGGCGAGGTGGGGGAGGAGCGGTGGGTGCGCCTCGAACTGAAGCTCCTGGCCGACGTGGCCCTGGTGGGCTTCCCCAACGCGGGCAAGAGCACGCTGATCTCCCGCATATCGGCGGCCAAGCCCAAGGTGGCCGACTACCCGTTCACCACGCTGCGGCCCCACCTGGGAGTCGTGGCGACCGACAGGACGGAGTTCGTGGTGGCCGACATCCCCGGCCTGGTGGAGGGGGCCAGCGAGGGGCGGGGCCTGGGCCACCAGTTCCTGCGCCACGTGGAGCGGGCCCGGGCCCTGGCGATGCTGATCGACCTGGGGCCGCTGGCGGAGCGCCCTCCCGCCGACCAGGAGGAGGTGCTGCTGGCCGAGCTGGGGAGCTACCGCCCCGAGCTGCTCGAGCGGCCCCGCCTGGTGGTCGGCACCAAGGCCGACGTGGCCGCCCACCCCTGGCCCGGCGACCGGCCCCGTGTCTCGGCCGTCACCGGCGAGGGCGTGGACGAGCTGGTCGGGCGCATGGCCGCCCTGGTGGCCGAGGCCCGGGCGGCCGAGCCTGCGGCCGGGCGGGGCCGCTTCGTCGTCCACCGCCCCCGCCCGGCAGGGGTGCGGGTCGAGCGGGACGAGAGCGGCGCCCTCGTCGTCACCGGGCGGGAGGCGGAGCGGGCGGTGGCGGTGAACGACCTCACCAACACCCAGGCCCTGGAGTACGTGCAGGCCCGGCTGCGGCGGCTCGGCGTCGACCGGGCCCTGGCCCGGGCCGGCGCGCGCGATGGCGACCTCGTGCGCATCGGCCCCTTCTCCTTCGAGTACGAGAGGGACGCAAGGTGAGGGTCGCACGGTGAAGGGCGCACGGTGAAGGGCGCACGGTGATCGTCGTCGTCAAGATCGGCACGTCGTCGTTGACCGACGACCGGGGCGAGGTGGCGGTGCCCGCCATCGCCAAGCTGTGCTCAGAGGTGGCCGCCCTCCGCAGCCAGCGCCACCACGTGATCGTGGTCACGTCCGGGGCCATCGCCGCCGGCCTGCCCGTGCTGGGCCGGATGAGCCGCCCCTCCGATCCGGCCGTGCTCCAGGCGGTGTCGGCCGTCGGCCAGAGCCGGCTGATGCGCGTCTACGACGACAAGCTGGCCGAGCACGGCCTGGTGGGCGGCCAGGTGCTGCTGGCGCCCCTCGACTTCATGCACCGCGACACCTACGTCCAGGCCCAGACCACGCTGACGAAGCTGCTGGCCTTCGGCGTGGTGCCGGTCGTCAACGAGAACGACGCGGTGGCCGACGACGAGATCCGCTTCGGCGACAACGACATGCTGGCCGCCCTGGTCGCCAACCTGGTGTCGGCCGACCTGCTCGTCATCCTCACCGACGCGCCCGGGCTGCTGTCGGTCGATCCCCGCCTCGACGACACCGGTTCACTGATCGAGGAGATCGTGCTCATCGACCACGAGCTGGAGCGCATCGCCCGCGGTCCCGGCTCCGACCGGGGCAGCGGAGGCATGGCCTCGAAGCTGGCAGCGGCCAAGATCGCCACCTGGTCCGGGGTGCGGGTGGTGATCGCGGCCGCTGCCCGCCCCGGCGTGCTGCAGAGCGCGGTGGCCGGCGACGCCGGCACCGGCACCGTCGTCCGGCCCCACGACCGCCGGCTGCCCGCCCGCAAGCTGTGGATCGCGTTCGCGGTGAAGGCGTCGGGCACGATTCTCGTCGACGACGGGGCCCGGGCCGCCCTGGTCGAGGGCCGGCGGTCGCTGCTGCCGGCGGGGATCGTCGACGTCCGGGGCAAGTTCGACGTCGACGACGCGGTCGAGATCAGCGACCCCGCCGGCCGGGTCTTCGCCAAGGGTGTGGTGCGCATCGGCTCGGAGGAGCTGCGGGCGGTGGCGGGCCGGCGCACCGGCGATCTGCCCGAGGGGATGGCGCACGAGGCCGTCCACCGCGACGACCTCGTCGTCACCCTTCCGTGACGTCGGGGACGGCCGCCTTGGCCCGCTTCCGCTCCAGGATCGTCCTGAGCCGGCGGTGGTCGGCCTTGACCTGCCGGGGCACGGCCAGGGCGAGGAGGGGCCACAGCACGCGCCGCGAGGGGCCGGGCTGGGCCACCGCCTGCAGGTGCACGACGGTCTCGCCCCCCTCCTCCTCGAGGCGGTAGGTCTCCTCGTAGGTGAACATAGACGAGACCAGTCGCCCGGACACCTCTGACGGGGAGCGCAGGGCGGTGATCTCGTAGGTGGACTCCAGCCGCCGTCCCAGCGTCTTGCCGATGACGCGGTAGGTGGTGCCGGGGGCGACCGGGCCGGGGGTGGTGCGCTGGACCCGCTTGACGCCCGCCATCCACGCCGGCATCCGCTCCTTGTCGGCGAGGACGGCGAAGACCTCCCGCCGGGGCCGCCGTATGGTGAGGTCGTCCTCTACGGAGACAGGGATCACGCCGGCGCGGACGTCCCCGGCTCGACTGCGGGCTGGTCTTCGACGGCTGCCGCCGGGGCGATGCCCAGCTGCTGGCGGATGGCGTCGAGGCGGACCTGGGCCTCGGTGCTCATCTGGGCCTGCTCCACCTCGAGCATGCGGCTCTCCACCGACTGGCCCGCCAGCTCGGCCGAGCCGAGGGCCTTGGCGTAGCGGGCCTCGATCTTGGCCCGCACCTCGTCGAGGGTCGGCACGTCCTGGCCCACCTGCTGGTTGAGGCTGTTCATGGCCGCCGTGACCTGCTCCTGCATCTTGGCCTGGTCGAGCTGGCTGAGGAGCTTCTGGCGCTCGGCCAGCTTGCGCTGCAGGGCGGTGGAGTTCTGCTGGACGGCCGACTTGGCCTGGTCGGAAGCCTGGGTGGCCTGGAGGTGGAGGGTCTTGAGGTTCTCCACGTCCTGCTCGATGGCGATGAGCCGGTTGGCGAAGGCCTCGGCCGAATGGGTGTAGTCCAGCGCCTTCTGGGCCTGGCCCGCCTTGGTGGCGTCGTCGGCCATCCTCACCGCCTGGCGGGCCAGGCCGTTGAGCTTCTCCATCTCCTCCATGGCCCGGTTGAGGCGCATCTCGGTCTGCTTCTGGTTGGCGATCACGTTGGCCGCCTGCTCTACGAGGCGGCGGTGCTGGTCCTGCGCCTCCATCAGGGCCTGCTCGAGCTGGACCTTGGGGTCGGCCGCCTCGTTGAACCTCCCGGTCAGCGCCGCCGTCAGGTACCGCCACATCTTCTGGATCAGTCTCACCATGTGGACGATGCTACGGCGGAGCGACCGTGCCCGCGGTTCGCCGTCGATCGGGGAGGGAACACGAAGCGGGTGGGCATCGAGTTCAAGGCTTCCGAGCGGTGCTCGCTCGGCATCGAGGTCGAGCTGCAGCTGGTCGACCTGGCCACCCGCCAGCTGGCCAGCGCGGCCACGCCCATCCTGTCCGAGGTCGGCGTGGGCCACCCCGAGGGTGTGCACCCCAAGGCCAAGAACGAGCTGTTCGAGTGCTGCGTGGAGATGATCACCGGCATCTGCACCACGGTGGCGGAGGCCAAGGACGACCTGGCCCGCACGCTGAAGGAGCTCGACGAGGCCGCCGCCCAGAGAGGGCTGGGGGTCCTGTGCGCCGGCAGCCACCCGTTCTCCGACTGGCACGACCAGCAGCTGAGCCCGAGCCCCCGGTACGCCGCCCTCGTGCAGGAGATGCAGTGGGTGGCCCGGCGGCTGCAGATCTTCGGCATCCACTTCCACGTGGGCGTGCGCTCGTCCGAGAAGGCCATCGCCGTCGCCAACGCGCTGCGGGCCTACATCCCCCACTTCCTCGGGCTGTCGGCCTCGAGCCCCTTCTGGGCCGGCCGCGACACCGGGCTCGCCTCCAGCCGCAGCCCGGTGTTCGAGAACCTGCCCACCGCCGGGCTGCCCTACGTGCTGTCGGGGTGGGCCGAGTTCGAGTCGTTCATGGGCACCCTGCTGTCGGCGGGGGCGATCTCGTCGATCCGCGAGGTGTGGTGGGACATCCGCCCCCACCCCGACTTCGGCACGGTGGAGCTGCGCATCTGCGACGGCATCCCGACACTTCGGGAGGTGTCCGCCGTCGCCGCCCTCGCCCAGTGCCTGGTCCACTGGCTCGACACCCGGCTGGACGCCGGCGAACCCCTCTACGTGCCGCGGGACTGGACCGTCCGCCAGAACAAGTGGCGGGCCGCCCGCCACGGGCTGCAGGCGTCGGTGATCGTGGACGAGGAGGGCCACCAACAGCCCCTGGCCGACGCGGTGGCCGGCGTCGTGGCCGAGCTGGGCCCGGTGGCGGCCGAGCTCGGTTGC
>DATLGZ010000067.1:0-5369 GCA_035540235.1 Acidimicrobiales bacterium
CCAGACGTGGAGCATGGGCGGCGTGGGGTGGAAGGTGCCCCGGGGCACACACCGCCCGTTGAGGAGCACGCCGGCCAGGCGGATGCCCGCATCGTCCCAGCACAGGTTCTGGTGGTCGTGCCACACGGTGAGGGGCCCGGCCACGTCGGGCACGTCCGCCATCGTCTTGCCCATCTCGAGGATGTACATGGCCGACGCCACCCGCTTGCCCGCGCCGGTGTTCTCGAGCACGATCGACTCGATCCGGTCGGGGTCGAGCTCCCGCCCGTCGCTGAGGTAGCCGGCGTGCACATAGTGCTCGTAGGTGCCGGGGCGGCGGCCGTCTCCGATCGACCGGTAACCGGCGCGCACCACCGCCTCCTCGTCGGGGAACGATCGCACGACGGCCTCGCGGGTCGCCAGGATCAGCGCCCGGGCGGCGGCCAGGTCGCCCTCGGTGGCGCCGGTCGTGTCGAGCCCGGCGAAGAGCGGGTCGGCGGCCGCTTCGCCGTGGTGGTGCTCGACGGGATGGGAGTGGGGCGCGGTCATGCCCACCAGGGCGGGGACCAGGGCCAGGACGACTACCGGCCATGCCCCCCGCCCGCTGGCCCGGGGCCGGCCGCCACAGCGTGGACCGGCGGCCGCGCCGGCCACGCCGGCCACGCCGGCGGTGGCGGCGGTGGCGGCGGCGAGCTCGGCGAGGACGGCCATCGCGTCCTGGAGGCCCACGGGATGGGGGTGGGCGAGCGACTCGACGGCGGGCAGGCCGACGGTGCGCGACAGCGCCCAGGCGGCCAGGGCGGCGAGGTTCACCGCGGTGGCCGCCCCGATGGCCGCCCGCCCGGGCCGCAGGAGCACGGCCGCCCCCAGCGCCAGCTGCGCTCCGGCGGTGACGGCGAACAGCAGGGCGAGCTCCCCGTGGCCCCGGTGAGCTCCGGCCGCGCCGGCATGCACGAGGCCGGCGGCCACCGTGAAGGCCCCCACCAGGGCGGGGCGCAGGGAGGCTCGCGCCGTCACCACCCCTCCATCGTGCGCCGGAGCGAGCCGCTCGTCACGTCACCATGGCGCCATGGACCAGGTTCATCACCGGTCGGGCGACCCCGCCTGCGTAGCCTTGGCCCACGCGCCTCCGCACCCTGGGCCACGGGACCCTGACCGCCGGCGAGCTCGCCAGCCTGGCCGCCGGCGCCGGGACCCGGGTCGTCGTCGACGTCCGCCGGCACCCCGGAAGCCGCCGCCACCCCCACTTCGGCTCCGAGATGCCGGCCTCGCTGGGAGAGGCAGGCCTCGCCTACCGGTGGATCCCGTCCCTGGGCGGCCGCCGGCGGCCGGCCCCCACCTCCCCGAACACGGGCCTGCGCAACCAGCAGTTCCGGGGCTACGCCGACCACATGGCGTCAGCCGAGTTCGCCGCCGGCGTGGCCGAGCTGCTCGAGCTGGTGGGGGGCGAGCCGGAGGGCGGGGTCGCCGTGATGTGCGCCGAGGCGGTCCCCTGGCGCTGCCACCGGTCCCTCCTCGCCGACCACCTCACCCTGGTCGAGGGCGTGGCGGTGGAGCACCTCTTCCACGACGGCCGCCTCACGGCCCACGCGCCCACCCGCGGGGCCGCTCCGACGCTGGCCGGCCACCTCCGCTACGGCCCGCCCTGAAGCGCCGGGCGTCGCCCGCCGGCCGCCCAGGGCGCGGCCCCCGGCTCCGTTACCCTCGGCGGTCATGTCCTCGACCGCTCGTCGCGAACCGGCGCCGGCCGGCTGACCGTGGCGCACGACCACTCCCACGGACACCGTCACTTCGACGACATCGCCTCCGAGTACGACGAGGCCATCCCCGCCCACGTCATGGAGCACTACCACCGCAAGCGGGTGGCGGCCCTGCGCGGGTGGGTACCGCCCGGGGGAAGGGTCCTCGACGTAGGTTGCGGCACGGGCACGCTGCTCGAGCGGGTCGCCGACGCCGGGTTCACGACCGTCGGCGCCGACCCGTCGAGCGGGATGTTGAAGGTCTTCACCGGTCAGCGCCCGGGCATCCCCGTGACCGTCGCCGAAGGGTCGCTGCCCTTCGCCGGCGGCAGTTTCGACCTCGTCTACTGCGTCGCCGTGCTGCACCACGTGGGCGACGCCGCCGCTGTTCGCCACACCCTGGCCGAGATGGTGAGGGTGACCCGGCCGGGCGGGCACGTGGTCGTCTGGGACCACAACCCGAGGAACCCCTACTGGCCCTACCTCATGAAGCGCGTGCCCCAGGACTGCGGCGACGAGCGCCTCGTGGAGGAGGCGGAGATCGTGGCCGGCCTCTCCGACGGCGCCCACGTCGTCTCCCGGGCCCAGCTCGGCCTGGTGCCCGACTTCGCTCCCCCCTCGCTGGTGGGCGCCTTCGCGGCAGTGGAGAGGGTGGTGGAGAAGCTGCCCGCCGTTCGCCGCCTCTGCGCCCACAACGTGGTCGTGGCCCGTGTCGGGTGACCGCCGGCTGCCCTCCCGCCTCGGGGGCTGAGCGGCCTACGCCCGGCCCGGCTCAGGGCGGCGGCACCGTCTCGCGGCGCAGCAGCAGCAGGGGGTTGTCGCGCCGCGGCAGGTGTGTCCGGTAGGTCATGTGCCAGACCTCGACGTAGCCGGGCTGCGGTTCGGTGGCCAGCACGTAGCTCGAGTCGGTCGTCCAGGCGAAGAGGTTGATCCACCACGGCTCCTCCGGCCGGGGCGGGGGCACGTCGACCCACCCGTGGTAGAGGTGCTCGCTGCTCCACTGGGCGCCACCGTCCAGGCGGTCGTTGTCGATCCCGGCGGCGTTGGCGGCGGCGGCCGCTTCCCAGACCGTGCGCTGGAAGCGGAGGAAGTCGGAGGTACCGACCACCGCCACCACCCCCAAGAGGGCGGTGGCCGTCCACGCCGGCCAGGCCGGGACGCGGAGGCGGGCCGTCGCCCACACCGCCAGCGCCAGCGACAGCGGGAGGAGGGGCAGCAGGTACCGGTCGAGGGTCGTCGTGAGGATCCCGCCCGGGACGGGGATCTGGAAGTGGACCGAGGGAGGGAGCACGCCCGCCACCTGGCCGGCGAGGACCGACGCCACCAGGCCGGCAGCGCCCCGCTTCCCGCCGGCGCCCGCGGTCAGCCGGCGGGCGACCAGGACCGCCACCACCACCAGCGACACCACGACGGCCACCGTGAGGACCGCCTGGAGGCCCCGGCCGAACACCTCGGGCCGCCCGCCGCGGATGTCGGCGGGCCCGAGCCCCCAGGAGGCGAAGAACTGGGGCACGGTGGGCATCAGCCGGCCGGCGGCGGCCAGGGCGCCGGCGCCCACCGCCACCCCCAGGGCGCCGGCCCCCAGGGCGGCGCGGAGGCGCGGCGAGAGGGAACGGACGGCCTGGGGAACGGCCACCACCGCGGCCGCCGCCACGGGCAGGACGAACAGCCCGGCGTACATGGCCTGCACGGTGAGGAGCTCGGCCAGGAAGCGGGGCGCCCGCCACCCCCACAGCACGCTCAGCCCATCCACGAACAGGCTCTGGCCAGCGGGGACGCCATGCACGAAGTTGAGCCACAGCCAGTACACGACGACGGTGGCCACCGGGACGGCCGCCACCCGGCCGGCGAGCACCGCTCCCCGCCTGTCGGCCGTCAGGCGCCGGGCCAGCAGCAGGTAGGCCAGCACCGAGAGAGGGATGAGTATCCCCTGGTGGCGGACGAGGAAGGCGGCGGCGGCGGCGGCCGAGGCCCACACCACCACCCGCGGCGTCTCCCGCTCCTCGTCGAGGCCCCGCACGTACAGGAAGGTGGCGATCACCATCAGCGCGGCGAACGACGCGTCGGTCATGAAGCTGTTGGCCAGCACGTACCCCAGGGGGTTGAACAGCCACGCCGCCGCCGCCAGCGCCGACCACGGCGGGCTCACGTGCAGGGCCCGGCACAGCCCGTAGAGGGCGAGCGCCGACGTCGCCGTCAGGACGACCGTGGAGAGCCGCAGCACGTCGAAGCTCATGCCGAGCACGGACGCGAACAGAGCGCCCCAGGCGATGTGGAAGACGAGGGTGGCGACCGAGGCCTCCACGATCTCGAACCTCAGATCCTCCACCAGACCGCGGACGGACCGGGCGTAGACCCAGTCGTCGGCGATGGGCACGTTGGCCGCCGGCAGCAGCGCGATGGTCACGGCGTACACCGCCACCACGACCACGGCGAAGCCGACACGTCGACCCGTCCGGGGGGGTGCCTCAGACTTCAGCGTGGCGGTGCCCGTCGGCGAGGGGATGGGGGAGGGCCTGATCGCGAAGCCCGACGTGGGGAAGGTGGCCGTTGGCCTGGATCCTGAGGACGGCGGCCACGTCGCTCTCCACCCTGCGGATGCCCGGCCGCTCCCGGCGCCGGTGGAGCGTGCGGAGGCGGAAGCTGAGGATCAACGCCACCATCCGCAGGCCCAGGCGGATGGCCTTGCCCAGATCGCCGGTGACCGACGACGTGCCGACCCGAGGCAGGTAGTTCACCGGGATCTCGATGATCCGCAGGTTCGAGGTCAGGCACAGCAGCATGAGCTCGGGGCCGAAGTGCGAGCCGCCGACGGTGAACCGGTGCTCCACCGCCTCGAGGGCCTCCCGGCGGAGAAGGCGGTAGGTGCACCCCACGTCGCTCAGGTGGCTGGTGTCGAACAGGACCTCGATGAGCTTAGCCACCGCCCAGTTGCCCCACCGCAGCAGGCCGCCCATGTTCGCGCCGTGCCAGAGCAGCTCACGGGTGGTGCGGGTGCCGAGCACGACGTCGCAGTCGTCGCTGTAGACGAGCAGCTTGAAGATGTCGCCGGGGAGGAAGGTGCCGTCGGGCTCGCACAGGACGATGAGGTCGCCGGTCGCCTCGGCCAGCCCCCGTTGGGTGGCGTAGCCGTAGCCCTGCCGCGGCTCATGGACCGTCCGGGCCCCCGTGCCCGCCACCCGGTCCTGGGTACCGGCCTCGGCGTTGTTGTCGACGACCACGACCTCGTCGACGACCCCGGTGGCGAAGAAGCCCTTGATGGTCTCCCGTATCGACGCCTTCTCGGCGTACGTCATCAACACCACGGAGACCTTCTGGGAGTGCCACACCAGGGCGACACCCTACCCGGGCCGGACGGCCTCACTTCGTCGCTTCCCCGTCCGCGATGCCAGCCCGGCGGTGCTCTTCGGGCAGCGGTACTCCCCCCTTCACCCGGCCCCAGTTCGTTCACGCGACGGAACCCGCAACGCCGGGCTACGGTCGAGCGGAGAGGCCATGCATGACACCGAGCGGCTGGAGCAGGGCCGTCGTGCCTTCGACCGGCGGGCGTGGGCCGATGCTTACGAGCATCTGACGGCCGGCGGCCCCGACGAGCCCGACGACCTCGAGCGGCTGGCGACCGCCGCCTACCTGTCCGGGCACGACGAGGAC
>DATLGZ010000068.1:0-4511 GCA_035540235.1 Acidimicrobiales bacterium
CGGGCTGACCAAGCGCTTCGGCCCGACCCGCGCCGTCGAGAACCTCGATCTCGACGTGCAGCGGGGGGAGGTGTTCGGCTTCCTCGGCCCCAACGGGGCGGGCAAGACGACCACCATCCGCATGCTGCTCGACCTCCTCCGGCCCACTCGGGGCACGGCCGAGGTGCTGGGCGGCGCCCCGGGCGACCCGGCGGTGCGGAGGCGGCTGGGGTTCCTCCCCGCCAGCCTGCACGTCGACCCCCGCTACCGCGGCGACGACCTGTTCGGGTTCCTCACCGCCCTGCGGGGCGGCAGTCGCCCGCCCCTGCTGGCCGCCCTCCTCGACCGCTTCGACCTCGACCCCACCCGGCCGGTGGGCGAGCTGAGCACCGGCAACCGCCGCAAGGTGGGCATCGTGCAGGCCTTCATGCACCGGCCCGAGCTGGTGATCCTCGACGAGCCCACCTCGGGGCTCGACCCCCTCCTCCAGCACGAGTTCCTCGAGCTCGTCCGGGAGCAGGTGGCCGGGGGGATGACCGTGTTCCTGTCGTCCCACGACCTGCCCGAGGTGGAGCGGGTGGCCCACCGGGTGGCGATCCTGCGCCGGGGCGAGCTGGTGGCGGTGGATTCGGTGGCCGACCTGCGCCGCCGGGCCCGCCAGCGCATCGACCTCTTCGTGTCGGGGGAGGCGGATGCCGCCGCCTTCGCCGCCGTCCCCGGCGTGGTCGAGGTCGACGCCCGCGACGGCCTCGTGCGGCTGGTGGTGGAGGGCAGCGTGGACGCCGCCCTGAAGGCGGCGGCCCGGCTCACCGTCGAGCGGGTGGTCACCCACGAGGCCGACCTGGCCGAGGTCTTCCTCGAGCACTACCGCGACCGCGGAGAGGAGCGGCCGGGATGACGGTGGCCCGCCGCTTCCTGCTCGACGGCCGCCGCTCGTTCGTGTGGTGGGTGGTCGGGGCGGTCGCCATGGTGGCCTTGACCGTGGCCCTGTGGCCCAGCATCCGGGGCCAGGAGCAGTTCGAGGAGCTGATCCGCGAGCTGCCCGAGGCGCTGAAGGCGCTCTTCGGCAGCGGCGAGGGCATCCCCTTCACCTCGCCCGCCGGCTACCTGCACGGCCGGCTGTTCTCCCTGGTCTTCCCCATGCTGGTGCTGATCTACGGGATCGGGCTGGGGGCCCGCGCCATCGCCGGCCACGAGGAGGAGGGGACCCTCGAGCTGGTGCTGGCCCACCCCGTGACCCGGGCCCGGCTGGCGGTGGAGCGCTACCTCGCCGTCGTCGGCCTGGTGGCGGGGGTCACGGTGGCCGGGCTGGTGGCCGTGCTGGCCACCGCTCCCCTGGTCGGCCTGCTCGACGGCGTGGCGGTGGGGCGGGTGCTGGTGGCGGGGACGGCCATGTTCGCCATCGCCCTCCTCCACGCCAGCATCGCCTTCGCCGTCGGGGCGGCCACCGGCCGCCGGGCGGTAGCCACCGCCGCCGCGTCGGCCCTGGCCGTCGGGAGCTACCTGCTGCAGAGCCTGTCCGCCACCACATCCGCCCTCGACTGGACCAGCCTGGCCACCCCCTGGCAGTGGTACCTCGACCGCAACCTGCTGGTGCAGCCTCCGACCCTGGCCGTCACCGTGCTCCCCCTCGCCCTCTCCGCCGCCGCCGCCGTGGCCGGCATCCGCCGCTTCGGGCGGCGAGACCTCCGCATGCCCTGAGCACTCACTACCGTCGTGTCCGGTGCCTACCCTCGCTGAACGACTGGGCCACCCCCCCGACGCCCGCCTGCTGATCGTCAACTGCGACGACCTGGGCAAGAGCCACGCCTCCAACGTGGGCGTGTACCAGGCCCTGCGGGAGGGGGTCGCCACCAGCGCCAGCCTCATGGTCCCCTGCCCGTGGGCCCGCGAGGCAGCGGCCCGCTACCGCGGCGAGGACGTGGGCGTCCACCTCACCCTCAACGCCGAGCACGACCTCTACCGCTGGGGGCCGATCACCCACGCCCCCTCCCTGCTCGACGGCGACGGCGGCTTCCCCCGCACGCTGGAGGACGTGTGGGACCACGCCGACGTGGACGAGGTGCGGCGGGAGTGCCGGGCCCAGATCGAGCGGGCCATCTACTGGGGCTTCGACGTGAGCCACCTCGACTCCCACCTGGCCGCCCTGGAGCTGCGCCCGGAGTTCTTCGACGTCTACATGGAGCTGGCCGTGGAGTTCCGGCTCCCGGTCCGCCTGGGCGGGGCCGACACCGAGAGGGCGGCCGGCTTCCCGCTGCGCCAGCTGGCCGCCGACGAGGGCCTGGTCTTCCCCGACCACTTCGTGCGGGTGCGGGGCGTGGGCAGCCGCCGGGCCGTGGAGCGGGCCCTCACCGAGCTCGAGCCGGGGGTGACCGAGGTCTACGTCCACCCCGCGGTGGACACGGCCGAGCTGCGCTCCCTCGCCCCCGACTGGGCCGCCCGGGTGGACGACCTCGACCTCGTCACCAGCCCCGGCGCCCTCGGATCGCTGGTGCAGCGGGCCGGCGTCCACCTCGTGGGCTACCGCGAGCTGCGCGACCTCCAGCGGGCCGGGTAGCAGCGGGCGAAGCGGCCCGGCTCACGGCGCCTTTCGCCATCCGGAGGGCCGGTACGCCGCAGAGCGGGCCGGTAAGAGGATCGACTTCGCATGTCGCCCTCGGTCAGCGGGCGTCGTCAGGCATCCGTGCGGACTTCGAGGAATCCTGCCGCCGCGAAGTCTCGGTCGAACGCGAGTGCTTCGCGCAGTCGCCGGTCCCGCATGACTCGGAAGCTGGTGGCGTCGACGAAGGAGTACTCCCGATCATCGTGCTTGCGTAACCACTCCCAGGCGCCCGTTTCCTGTTCCTCGGTGACCCGGTGGACGACCACACGCTCAGCTGCGGTCAACGTTTCCAGTCGGTCGAGAAACGCCAACGCCGTGCGATGGCTGTCCTTGCGGCGCAGGAAGGTCCAGGTTTCGCCTGCTACGAGGTTGGTCGTGAGGATCTGCTCGGACTTCCCGAGCCGGCCCAGCATGGCCAACGCATCAATGTGACGGCCGTCGCCCGGGAGAGACCAGGCCACCCACCATCCGGTGTCGGCGAACTTCACCGGCCGTAGACAGTCTCGTCGACCTCACCCGGCGCGGCTGACAGGTGCTGTTCACCGAACCCGGCCAGCGACCGCAAGAGATCCTCTCCCTGGTCGCGCGTCTCCTCGCCCAGAACCGCGCCAAGCCCTTGGCGAATCAACTCCGACTTCGAGATCCCGCGGCGCCGCGCCTCGGCAGCCGCACGCTTGTCCAACTCCTCGGTGATGGTGATGGTGATGGTCTTCACAACCCGAGTCTACATAGTCAATGATACGTGCGATACATAACGATCGATCCGGTTGATGTCGGCAGCCCCCAGGCCGGCGAGAGCGAAGGCTTCCCCTCGGGAAGAGCAGCTACGACAGCGGCCATGCGCTCCTGGAAGGCACTCAGCCCCACGCCCGGGTGCCCAGCTCAGCTCGGAGCCGCGCTTGCCAGGCGGCGCGTATGTGGCCGGCAGGTAGAGGTCGTCGAACACCTCGACAGGGACCTGAGGTGCACGAGAGCGCAGATGTCGGAGACGTTGCCTTCCTCGAGCACCTGCTCGTACACGGCGATGCGGTCAGCACGCCGTGAGACGTCGTAGGTGCGGGCCGGATCGCTGCAACGAACGTGCAGAGGCAGGGCCCCCTCGCCCTCGCGGGGGCCACGGAGGTCGGCAAGGCGATCGGGCATCTCAAGAGGCCGGTGTCTGGCCGAGTCGCTCTCGGTCGCACAGCGCCAAACCGCAGCGGTGTCGGGAGCGCTTGCTCAGCCTGCGATCAGCCTTCCGAAGGTTGTAGGCACATGCCTCTTCGCGTCCCGATGGCGCCCCGCCTTCGAACGCGGGTCCGGCGGCCTCGATCAAGGTCGTGATCGACCCGCCCGAGTGTCCGCGACTCGTGGCCCACGGAAGGGGGTCGCCGGCACCGTCCCCGAAGGGTTCGCCTTGCGGGACACGAGAACCCAGTGCCGGCCGGCACCGACCGGGAGGCCGAGGCGCGGTTCGCCCGTGCCCGCCGGCGGACTGGAGCCCTAGCCGGAAGGAGACCACGGCAAGAGCGATGCGCCTGGATCCGACGTAACCGCAGGGGTGCGCCCCCAACGGCACCTCGGGGATGCTCGCGTCGGCCGGGCCTCCCGTGTTCTGGGGCACTCGTTCTGGGGAGGTTGTCCCGGGCGTCGTAGAACTTGAGTGGCGGTCCTCCCTCTCGAACCTGCCGTGAGGCAGGCTTCGGGAGAGCTCAACCAACCCGAGAGAAGGAGGACCACCAACATGTCAGCGTCTCACACCACCGCCGCTCCTGCGGCGACGAGCAAGGCGTCCGAGGGCGCCGAGAGGAAGCCGCGGCTGACGATCCTGCCGGGCGTCGGCCTGATCGACCTCGACGACCCCGCCGTCGCCGGCAAGCTGGCCGAGCGCCTCGCCGGCAAGGTGGGCGAGCAGCTCGTGGCGTTCGCCCAGCGGATGCAGGAGGGCCTG
>DATLGZ010000069.1:0-6581 GCA_035540235.1 Acidimicrobiales bacterium
GCGGCCCGGGGCGACGCTCCGTGGGCCTACGAACGCCTCTGGCGGGCCTTCGCCCCCTCGGTGGCCTCCTACCTCCGCCTCCAGGGCGCGCCCGATCCCGACGACCTCTGCTCCGAGGTGTTCCTGGGCGCCTTCCGCGGGGTGGGCGGTTTCGAGGGCGACGAGGACGGGTTCCGCGGCTGGCTCTTCACGATCGCCCACCGCCGGCTGGCCGACGCCCGCCGGCGGGCCGGGGTGCGGCCGCAGTGGTGCGGCGAGGCGGTGCCGGAGGCGGCCGGCGGCGACGTCGAGGACGACGCCCTGGCCCGCCTGGGCACGGCCCGGGTGCGGGACCTGTGCGACCGCCTCGCCCCGGGCCAGCGTGACGTCCTGCTGCTGCGGGTGGTGGCGGACCTGACCGTCGACCAGGTGGCCGAGGCCCTGGGCCGCACGCCCGGCGCCGTCAAGGCCCTGCAGCGCCGGGGGCTGGACGCCCTGCGGCGGGCCCTGGAGCGGGAGGGCGTACCCCTGTGAGCCGTACCCCTGTGAGCCGTAACCCTGTGAGCCGTACCCCCGTGAGCCGTTGGTGCGATGTACCGGGTGAGATGCCCGGCGACACGTTCACCGACGAGGACGCCCTGAGCGAGCGGGCGGTGGAGGCCGTGCTGGCCGGGCGGGCGCCCGACCCAGACCTCCAGCCGCTCGCCGAGCTGGTCCACGACCTCCGTTCCGTGGCCGACCGGGCCGACCCGCAACCCAACGCGGCGCTGGCCTCGGTGCTGTCGACGGGTCTCTCCACCGAAAAGGGCGACCTGCTGGTGACAGCTGGGAGCAACGTCATCGGACCTGCGACGACGCAGGCAGCCGGACTACCGAAGTGGAGGAACCGAACCAGAATGCTTCCCGCAGGACTTCTCTCGAGCATGGTGGCGAAGGTCGTCGCCGGCGTGGTGTCGGGGCTGGTGGGGGTGACCGGTCTGGGCGCGGCCGGCGCCCTGCCCGGCCCCGCCCAGGACGCGGTGGCCAACGTGGTCAACACCGTCACCCCCTTCAACCTGCCCACCGGCGGCGGGGCGGCCGTCACCTCGTCGCTGCCCGTCCCGGGCGTGGACGTCACCGTGAGCACCGCCGACACCACCACCTCCGTTGCTGCCGGCGGCAGCGGTCCCGCCCCGGCCGCCTCGGCGGCGGCGTCGGCCCAGGCGAACGGCGGTCCGACCACCCCGTCGGGCACGGCGGCCGGAACGGCGGCGGGCAACCTGCCCGACCTCGCCAACCTGCCCATCCCCGCCTGCGTGAGCGAGATCGTGGACGTCAACACCGGCCAGCCCAAGGTGCCGCTCAGCCAGGTCTCCACCAAGGTGGTCCAGTGCGTGAAGACGCTGATGGCCACGTCGGGGGCGGCCATGCCCGCCGGCGTCAGCCGCTGCGTCGAGTCCATCCTCGCCATGGTGGCCGGCGCGGCGCCCGGCCCCAATGTCACGGCGCCCGGCCCCGGGCGCAATGTCGCCGGGCTCGACGTGAGCACGTGCGTGCCCGTCGACGTGACCAGGTGCATGTCGTCGGTGATGGGGATGGTCCAGAACCTCCCCGGGCTCAGCGCCGGCGCAGGTGGCGGCTTCAACGTGCCCTCCTTCGACAACCTCGACCTGACGGGGTGCATGCCGTTCAACCTGGACGCCTGCCTGTCCTCGCTGCTGAGCATGGCCGGCAACCTGCCCAACGTCGGCACCGGCGGCATCCCCGGGCTGGGGGCGGGCACGGTGCCCTCCGCCGGCAGCCTCAACCTCTCCACGTGCGTGCCGTTCGGGTCGCTGCCTTCCGTCCCCGGGCTGGGCTTCCTGAGCGGCTTCCTGCCCCGGTAGGGAGCGGGTCGAGCCAGGCGGCTGGCCGGCCGACGAGCCGGCCCGCTCACCCCGGCCAGCCGCCCGGCCACCGACCCGACCGGTCTCCGCCCTCGGGAGGGGAACGTTGGCGGCGGCGCCTCCACGCCCCCGGAGGCGCCGCCGCGGCGCGCCCGGGAGCGAGGTGAGTGGCTACACCTTGGGCAGGATCTCCCGCCGGTAGAAGTCGAAGAAGCCGGCCTGGTCGGGGCCGATCTGGTGGACGTAGACGTGGTCGTAGCCGGCGTCGAAGTACTGGCGGATCGTGGACAGGTGGCGCTCGGGGTCGGGACCGAGGGGGAGCGACTCGGCCAGCGTGTCCTCGGTCACGAGCGACGCCGCCTGCTCGAAGTGCGAGGGCAGGGGCAGCTCCTGGGAGAGCTGGCCGGACAGGCCGGCGTTGGGCCACCACTCGAGGGCGGTCTTGCGGGCGTCGGCCTCGTCGGCGGCCCAGCACACCGTCACCTGCCCGTAGCGGGGCTTGTCCCGCCCGCCCGCCTCGGCGAAGGCCCGCAGGGTGTCGGGGTCGGGCGAGGTGCCGATGTAACCGTCGCCGATGCGGCCCGCCACCTCGGCCGCCTTGGCGCCGCCGGCGGCCACATGGATGGGCGGGAGCCGCTCGGGCAGGGTGTAAATGCGGGCGTTCTCGACCGTGTAGTGCTTCCCCTCGTGGCTGGTCAGCTCGCCCCTCCACAGGCGGCGGATCACCTCCACCGCCTCCTCCAGCATCTCCAGCCGTACGTCCACGGACGGCCAGCGGGCGCCGGTGACGTGCTCGTTGAGGTTCTCGCCGGTGCCCACGCCCAGGAAGAAGCGGCCGCCGAACAGGTCGGCGGTGGTGGCTGCCGCCTGGGCGAGGATGGCGGGGTGGATGCGCACGGTGGGGCAGGTCACGCCCGTGCCCACCTCGAGCCGCTCGGTCGCCTGGGCGATGCCGCCCAGCACCGTCCACACGAAGGGGCTGTGGCCCTGGCGGTCGACCCAGGGGTGGAAGTGGTCGGAGATGAGGGCGAAGCGGAAGCCCGCCTCCTCGGCCCGGCGGGCATGGGCCACCAGGTCGGCGGGCGGGTGCTCCTCGCTGGAGAGCGCGTAGCCGAGTTCGTTCATGGGCGGGTTCTGCCCGCTCCCGGCGCAGGAGAACCGAATCCTTCATAGGTAGTTACAGCCGATCCCCTACAGGTAGTTACGCCCACCTTCAAGGCGGGTAGAAGGCGCGCCGCGAGCGGGTCGAAGAAGCGGCCTCCCGCAGTCTGCGTTTCGTGTGGGAGGAGGTGTCGTGGCCACGGTCCTCGGCATCAACGCGGTGTTCCACGACCCCGCCGCCGCGCTGGTGGTCGACGGCGCCGTCGTCGCCGCGTCCGAGGAGGAGCGGTTCAGCCGGCGCAAGCACGGCAAGTCGCCCGTGCCCTTCTCCACCTGGGAGCTGCCCGAGCGGTCGGCGGCCTGGTGCCTGGCCGAGGCGGGAGTGAGCGCCGAGGACCTCGACGCGGTGGCGTATTCCTACGACCCTCACCTGGCCCCAGCCGTGCCCGCCGGCGGCGACGTCACCGCCGACGGCTGGGAGGGGCTGCGCACCCTCTACGCCCAGCGGGCGCCGCTGTTCCTCCAGAGCGCCCTGCCCGGCCTCGACCCCGCCTGCGTCCGCTACGTGCCGCACCACGTGGCCCACGCCGCCTCCGCCCACCTCGCCGCCCCGTACCCCTCGTCGGCCGTCCTCGTGCTGGATGGGCGGGGCGAGTCGGCCTCGCACCTGGCGGGCCACTCCCGGGACGGTGACCTGGAGGTGCTGGCCGCCCAGCAGCTGCCGCACTCCCTGGGGCTGCTGTACGAGGAGGTCACCGAGCACCTCGGGTTCCGCCGGTCCTCCGACGAGTACAAGGTCATGGCCCTGGCCGCCTACGGCCAGCCGACGTTCCTGCCCGAGCTGCGGTCGGCGGTGCGGGCGACGGGCGACGGCGGGTTCACCGTCGATCCCCTCGACTTCTCCACCATGGCCAAGCGGCGGGGCGACGGCGAGGTCGAGCCCTGGTCGGCCGAGCACGCCGACCTGGCCGCCAGCGTGCAGACCCGCTTGGAGGAGGTGCTGCTCGACCTGGCCCGCTGGGCCCACGCCCGCACCGGCGAGGCGGCCCTGACCCTGGCCGGCGGGGTGGCCCTCAACTGCGTGGCCAACGCCCGCCTCGCCGCCGAGGGGCCGTTCGAGCGGGTGTGGGTGCAGCCGGCGGCGGGCGACGCCGGCACCGCTCTGGGCGCCGCCCTCCACGTCGCCCACGCCCTGGGCGACCGGGTGTCGCCCATGCCCACCGCCGCCCTGGGCCGAGGGTGGTCGGACGCCGACCTGGCGGCCTGGCTGGTGACCGCCGACGTCGACTACGAGCGGCCCGACGACATCGCCGACGCGGTGGCCGAGGTGCTGGCCGGCAACGGGGTGGTGGCGTGGTTCCAGGGCCGCTCCGAGTACGGCCCCCGCGCCCTGGGCCACCGCAGCCTCCTCGCCGATCCGCGGCACGAGGCCAACCTCCAGCGGTTGAACGACGTGAAGGGCCGGGAGCAGTTCCGGCCGGTGGCGCCCATGGTGCTGGCCGAGCGGGCCGGCGACATCTTCGACGGCGTCCTGCCCAGCCCCTACATGCTGTTCGTCCACACGGTCCGGCCGGAGTGGCGGCCCCGGATCCCCGCCGCCGTGCACGTTGACGGCACGGCCCGCGTCCAGACCGTCGACCGGCGCGACGAGCCCGTGGTGGCCCGCCTGCTGGAGGCGTTCGAGCGGCGGACGGGCGTTCCGGTGGTGGTCAACACCAGCCTCAACACCGCCGGCCGTCCCATGGTGGACGACCCCCGCGACGCCCTCGAGTGCTTCGGGTCGGCCCCGGTGGATGCCCTGGCCATCGGCCCCTTCCTCGTCCGGCGGAGGCGGCGGCGGTGAAGCCGGCGGCGGTGCTGTTCGACCGCGACGGCACGCTGGTGCGCGACGTCCCGTACAACGGCGACCCCGCCCGGGTCGATCCCGTCCCCGGCGCCCGGGCCGCCCTCGATCGGCTGCGAGCCGCGGGCGTGGCGGTGGGGGTGGTGACCAACCAGAGCGGCGTGGCCCGGGGGCTGCTGTCGGCGGACCAGGTCGACGCGGTCAACCGCCGGGTGGACGAGCTGCTGGGCCCGTTCGCCACCTGGGCGGTGTGCCCCCACGGCCCGGCCGACGGGTGCGGCTGCCGGAAGCCGGCCCCCGGGCTCGTGCAGGAGGCGGCCCGCCGGCTGCGGGTGGACGTGGCCCGGTGCGCGGTGGTGGGCGACATCGGGGCCGACGTGGAGGCGGCCCGGGCGGCCGGGGCGCGGGGCGTGCTCGTGCCCACCGACGTCACCCGGCCCGAGGAGGTGTCCGCTGCACCCGAGGTGGCCCCCACCCTCGCCGCCGCCGTCGACCGCCTGCTCGGGCCCCGCCACACCCTCGTGGCCCGCCTCGACAGCATGGGCGACGTGCTGCTGGCCGGGCCGGCGGTGCGGGCGGTGGCGGCCGGCGCCTCCCGCGTCACCCTGCTGTGCGGGCCGCGGGGCCGGGCCGCCGCCGACCTGCTGCCGGGCGTCGACGAGGTGGTCACCTTCTCGGCGGCGTGGATCGACGCCGACCCGGCGCCGGTCGACCGGGCCGCCGTGCTCGGGCTGGTGGAGCGGCTGGCCGCCGCCGAGGTGGGCGAGGCCGCCGTCCTCACCTCCTTCCACCAGAGCGCCCTCCCCCTCGCCCTGCTGCTGCGGATGGCGGGGGTGGCCACCATCGCCGCCATCTCCGAGGACTACCCGGGGTCGCTCCTCGACGTCCGCCACCACGCCCCCTCCTACCTCCACGAGGTGGAGAGGGCCCTGTCGGTTGTGAAGACGCTGGGCCACACGCTCCCCGCCGGCGACGACGGGCGGCTGGCGGTGGAGGTGCCCGAGGCCCCGCTGCCGGCCGCCGTCGCCGACCTGGTCGGAGACCAGCCCTACGTCGTCGTCCACCCGGGGGCGTCGGTGCCGGCCCGGGCGTGGTCGCCGGCCAAGCACCGCGACCTGGTGGCCGCCCTGTCGGCGGCCCGGCCGGTGGTGGTCACCGGGGGTCCCGACGAGGTGGCCCTGACCGCCTTCGTGGCCGGTGGCCACCGCGGGGTGGTCGACGTGGGTGGTCGCCTCGACCTGCCCGGGCTGGCCCGGGTGCTGGCGGGGGCGGAGGCGGTGGTGGTCGCCAACACCGGCCCGGCCCACCTGGCGGCGGCGGTGGGCACGCCCGTGGTGTCGGTGTTCGCCCCGACCGTCCCGGCCGCCGCCTGGCGGCCCTGGGGCGTGCCGCACGTCGTCCTCGGCGCCCTCGACATCGGCTGCGCCGGGTGCCGGGCCCGGGTCTGCCCGGTGCCCAACCACCCCTGCATCGACCGGGTGACGGTGCCCGAGGTCGTCCGGGGCCTGGACACGGTCGTGGCCAGGGCGTCGGCCGACCGCCGGCCCGGCGTCGTGGTCTGACCATGCGCAGTTCGATCATGCGGATAGCCCTGGTCTCCGAGCACGCCAGCCCGTTGGCGGTCCTGGGCGGGGAGGACTCCGGCGGCCAGAACGTGGCCGTGGCCGCCCTCGCCACCGAGCTCGGGCGGCGTGGTCACTCGGTGGTCGTGCACACCCGGCGGGACGCCCCCGACCTGCCGGCTCAGGTGGCCCTCGGCCCCGGGGTGGTGGTCGACCACGTCGATGCCGGCC
>DATLGZ010000070.1:0-4465 GCA_035540235.1 Acidimicrobiales bacterium
GCCGCCTTCTCCGCCCTGGCCGGGCTGTTCACCGGCTGGGGCTTCACCAAGCTGCGCCGGCTGCTCACCCCCGCCCTCGACGCGCCGCACCTGTCGCTCGCCCTGTGCTCGGCGGTGGTGTTCTACGAAGGGACGTTCGGCGTGCTGGCCGAGTTCTACTTCCTGACCTCGGCCGTGTTCGTCAAGGTGGCGATCGCCCTGGCCGTGGGCCTGGCCGTGCGGCTGGTGGTGGTGAACGGCAGGAAGAGGTCGCCCGCTACCATCTCCGCGTGCTGAACGCGAGTGAGGTAACGCTTCGCGATCGGCTCGGCGTTCTGCGGCGACGGCTGGGCACGATCCTCGCCGTCACCGGCGCAGCGGTGGCGGTGGCGGTGGGGGCGTCGGCCGTCCAGTCCCCGGTGTACGAGGCCGACGCCCGCCTGCTGCTGCAGCCCCGGGCCACCGAGGACATCTTCAACCAGAACGCCAACGTCCGCCTCGACCCGGCCCGGGCCGTCCGCAACGAGATCGAGGTCCTGAAGAGCGAGGCGGTGCGGGCGGCGGTGCGGGAGACCGTCGGCCAGGCCCCCACCGTCTCCGCCGCACCGGTGGGCGACACCGACGTGGTGGCGGTGCGAGCCCGCTCCGGCGACCCCCAGGTGGCGGCCCGGGTGGCCAACGCCTACGCCGACTCCTACATCGCCTTCCGCCGCCGCCAGGCCCTCGAAGACCTGGAGGTGGCGGGGCGGGAGGTGCGGGAGAAGGTGGACGACCTGGCCCGCCAGATCGACGAGATCGACGCCGAGGTGGCGGCCGCCCCTGCGCCCGAGCGTGACGTGCTGCGGGCGTCGCGGACCCCCGAGCGCCAGGCCCTGGTTTCGACCCAGGCCCTGTTCCGCCAGCGCCTCGACCAGATCCAGGTGGAGACGTCCCTCAAGAGCGGCGGCGCCCAGGTGGTGGCCCAGGCCCGCCCGCCCGAGCGGCCGGTGTCGCCCCGGCCGGCGCGCAACGGGGCGCTGGCCCTGGTGCTGGGCGGCGGCCTGGGGATCTGCGTGGCCTTCCTCCGCGACCACCTCGACGACACGCTCAAGACCAAGGAGGACCTGGAGGGGGCGTCCGGCGGCCTGCCCACCGTGGGGCTGGTGCCCCAGGTCGCGTCGGCCAAGGGGGCGGCCCCCGCCATCGTCAGCCTGGAGCAGCCCTCCTCCCCGGCGGCCGAGGCCTACCGCACCCTGCGCACGTCGCTGCAGTTCCTCTCCCTCGACCGCCCGGTGCGGACGCTGATGCTGACCAGCCCCAACGCCGGCGAGGGCAAGACCACGACCATCGCCAACCTGGGCGTGGTGTTCGCCCGGGCCGGTGTCAAGGTCGTCATCGTGGGCTGCGACCTGCGCCGCCCCAAGGTCCACGAGCTGTTCGGGCTCTCCAACACGGTGGGGCTGACGTCGGTGCTGCTGGGCGAGGCCTCGGTGGCCGACGCCCTGCAGGCCGTGCCGGCCAGCAAGTACCTGCGGGTCCTGGCCTCCGGGCCCCTGCCCCCCAACCCCTCGGAGCTGCTGTCGCTGAAGCGGACGGCGGACATCATCGAGTCCCTCAGCGCCGACCGCACCATCGTGCTGGTGGACTCGCCCCCCGTGCTCCCCGTCACCGACGCCCTCGTGCTGGCCCGCCACGCCGACGCCTGCATCATGGTCTGCGCGGCCGGGACGACGACCCAGTCGGAGATGAGCCGGGCCGTCGAGCTGCTCCAGCAGGTCGACGCCCCGCTGGTGGGGGCCATCCTCAACGGGGTCCGCAACGGGGCCGGCTACGGCTACGGCTACGGCGGCTACGGCTACGGCCGGCCCTACACCAGCGACGAGCCCGCCTCCACCTCCCGCCCGCTGGGCGCCTTCGCCCCCCGCCGCTCCCGGTAAGCGCGAAGCTTCTCCGACCGCGCGAGCGCCAGCGAGCCGGGCGGGGATGGGGGAGCACGGCGCAGCCGTGCGCCGGGGGCGCAGCCCCCGAAGCAGCCAGGCGCTTGGCGCCGCCCGACCGCGCGAGCGCCAGCGAGCCGGGCGGGGATGGGGGAGCACGGCGCAGCCGTGCGCCGGGGGCGCAGCCCCCGAAGCAGCACAGCCCTCCGTCTCCGGGGCCACGCCCGCCGGTAGACTCGCCGCCATCAGGGTCCTCTTCCTCTGCACGGGCAACATCTGCCGCTCTCCCGCGGCCGAGGCGATCCTCCGCCACCGGCTGGAGGCGGCGGGCGTGGCCGCCACCGTCCGCTCCGCCGGGCTGCTGGCTGGCGGCGGCCAGCCGGCCAGCGCCCACGGGGTGGACGTGCTGTCGGGCATGGGCATCGACCTGTCCGCCCACCGCAGCCGCACGATGACGGCCGACCTGCTCGTGCCCGCCGACCTCATCCTGGCCATGGCCCGCGAGCACGTGCGGGAGGCGGTGGTCCTGGCCCCTGAGGTGTGGCCCCGCACCTTCACCCTGAAGGAGCTGGTCCGCCGGGGCTCGCGCGCGGGCCCCCGGCAGCCGTCGGAGCCGCTGGCCGGCTGGCTCGCCCGGGCCCACGAGGGTCGTACCACCCGCGACCTGATGGGCCGCTCGTCCGAGGACGACGTGGCCGACCCCATCGGCCAGCCCCGCCGGGCCTACGAGGCCATGGTGGCCGAGGTCGGCAACCTCCTCGACCAGCTCGTGTGGCTGGTGTGGGGGACGGCCGAGCCAAGGGAGCGGGCGTCATGAGGCCCCCTTGGCCGAAGGAGGCCCCGTCGCCGAGGCCGATGTCCGGCGCCGAGGGCGGCCGCCGGGCCGGTTAGGCCGGGAGGCGCCGGCGGATCCAGTCGCTGAACACCGGGTCGACCACCCGGAGAACGCCACCCTCCTCGATCAGGTCGCCTTGGGCGACCAGGCGCCGCCGGGCGGCGGTCGCCGAGCTCGACGACAGCCCCAGCATTGCCGCCGAGCGCCCGTGGAGGGCAACTGCCGAGGCCACCAGGCGGAGCACCGACTGGTCGGCCTGGCGGTACCGGGAGAACAGCCGTTCCGACGGCTCGCTCTCGACCAACCTGATCTCGGCGATGGCCTCCTCCCAGACCGTGGCTGCCCATGGCGCCCCGGGCACGGCCCGGCGCCAGGCGGTGTCAGCGATCTGCATGCTGCGGTGAGGATGTCCCCGGGCGAACTCGACGATGTGGGCGCCGAGGGGACCGGGGTCCCGATCGGTCCGGCGGAACCCCTCCCCGACGATGTGGTCAACGGTGGCAGCGTCGAGCGGCCCGATCCGGACGAGGTCGGCCTGGGCGTAGAAAGGCTCCGCCCGGTCCCCGAACAACGCCTGCATGGTGGTCGGTTCCGATCCGGCGAACACCACCCCGATGTCCTGGAAGTGGTGCTGGAGCTTCGTGCGCAGTAGCCCGGCCGCGCCCTCGACCCGAGCGATCCCGGAGAACTCGTCGAGGACGAGGACGGTGGGGTGGGCGAGGGCGCCGCGCACCGCGACGTCGAGGAGGGCGTGCAAGGTGGCGCCGGCGTCGGGCCGTCCCGGTCTGGTGAACGACAGGCGGACGAGACCGAGGTTCAGGTCGAGGCTGGCGGCGATGGCGCTAACCCTTTCCCGGGCCGGCCCGGTGGTTGTTCCCAATGCCTCGTCGAAACGGACGGCGATGTCGACCATCGAGGTCACCTCATACAGGTCGACCCAGATCACCGACGTCCCCGAGGAGGCGACATCGGCGCTCACCCGGCGGAGCACGCTGGTCTTGCCGTACCGACGGGGCCCGAGCAGGGCGGTCACCCGGCGCTCCGTGACCCTCTCGACCAAGTCGGCCACGAGATCGTCCCGACCCTGCACCTGCTCGGCCCGCAGCGGCCCTTGGTACGGGAACGGCGAGACTTCCACAGCAGGAACCTATCAGAATCTGGCAGATAATTCCGCCAGAAACTGGCAGGTCCGGTCTGGTGCAGCGGTCGTCGGGCGCAGCTCCCCGAGGCAGTTAGCCTGCATCGCGGTCGACGTCCCTTGTCACCGTCCTTGTTGCCATGGAGGTGAGGACCATCAGCCCCGTCACCGTCGCCATCGGGTCCGACCACGCCGGCTTCCAGCTGAAGGAGCTGCTGCGGGCCCACCTCGAGTCCAAGGGCATCGAGGTCAACGACCTCGGCACCCACTCGGAGGAGTCCGTCGACTACCCCGATTACGGGGCGGCGGTGGCCCGGGCCGTCGTGGGCGGCGACGCCGACTACGGCGTGTGCGTGTGCGGCACCGGCATCGGCATCGGCATCGCCGCCAACAAGGTGCGGGGGGCCCGCGCCGCCGTGGTGCACGACGCCACGTCGGCCCGCATGGCCCGCCAGCACAACGACGCCAACGTGGTGTGCGTGGGCGCCCGCCTCACCGGCCCCCAGGCCGCCACCGACGCCATCGACGCCTTCCTCGCGGCCGAGTTCGAGGGGGGCCGCCACCAGCGCCGCATCGACGAGATCACCGCCCTCGAGT
>DATLGZ010000071.1:0-1716 GCA_035540235.1 Acidimicrobiales bacterium
GGAGGGGGACAGGGGACCAAGTAGAGAACGTTCTTATAACCCACGGAGCGCCCAGGTGGCTGGGCGGGCGTCGGGCTACCGAACGGCACCAACGGTCCCCTGAGTCCCCCGCCGGCCAAGCTGGCCCATTGGTCTACACTCCCGCGCCCGCATGGCTGACGACGACTTCGAAGAGATCGATGAACCCGACGACCCCGATGTCGTCGACTTGGAGTCCCTCGACGACGACGACATCCTCGACGACGAGGTCCTCGACGATGACGACCTCGACGACGAGGTCGATGACGACGTCGACGAGGAGGCGGAGGAGGAAGCGGAGGAGCCCGAAGCCGCCGCCGGGGGTGACGACGACGAGGAGGACGACGACGAGGACGACGTCCTCGACCCCGATGACGTCGAAGCCGGCCTCGACGTCATCCTCAAGGACCGCCTGGTCGCCATCGACGAGGACGAGGAGGACGACGACGAGGCGCCCGAGGTGGACGAGCGGGGCGACACTTCCACCAAGGTGCTGCCCAAGCGAGCCAACGAGTTCGTGTGCCAGTCCTGCTTCCTCGTGAAGCACACCAGCCAGCTGGCCGATGCCGAACGGCTGTACTGCCGGGACTGCGTGTGACGAGCCCCCTCGACCGCCTGCTCGACGTCGTGTTCTACGCCCCCCTCGGGCTGGCCCTGAAAGCGGCCGAGGAGATCCCCAAGCTGGCGGCCGAGGGCCGGGAGCGCATCGGCAGCCAGTCCGACCTGGCCCGCATGGTGGGCAGGATGGCCGTGGCCCAGGGGCGCCGCAAGGTCGAGGACCTGTTCGACCGCGGCGCGCCCGCCGGCGGGGAGGCGCCAGTAGCCAGGCCCGGCGCCGACTTCGTGGCCCCCGCCTCCGGGGCGGCCGTGGCGGTGGAAGACCTCGGCCCCGACGCCGCGCCGCCGCCCGCGGTGTCCATCACCAGCGCCCCCGCCACGGCCCCCGCCGCCGACGCCCTGCCCATCCCGGGTTACGACAGCCTGTCGGCGTCGCAGGTGGTGCAGCGCCTGGCCGGGCTGTCGCCCGACGAGCTGGAGGCGGTGCGGGCCTACGAGCAGGCCGGGCGCGGTCGCAAGACGGTCCTGCTCCGGATCGCCCAGCTGCGGGCGTCCTGAGGCGGGGCGGGCGTGGAAGCGGCCCGCCCGGCCACCGACGCCGACGTCCCCCGCCTGGCCGACCTGGCCCGGCTCGCCATCGAGGAGCTCGCCCCCCAGCGCGGCGGTGACGTGTGGCGCCGCCGGGAGTCCCGCCGGGAGCCCCTCGAGGACGAGCTGAGGCGGCTGCTGGCGACCGATGGGGCCCGGGTGCTGGTGGGTACCCTCGAAGGCGTGCCGGTGGGCTACGCGGTGGCCAGGGTGGAGCGGCTGGCGGACGGCACCGCCCACGGGGTCGTGGACGACATCTACGTCGAGCCCGAGGCCCGCGGCGTGGGGCTGGGGGAGGCCCTGATGGGCGACCTGGTCGCCTGGTGCACCGAGCAGGGCTGCACCGGGATGGACGCCATGGCCCTGCCCGGCGACCGCCACACCAAGAACTTCTTCGAGGCGTCGGGCTTCACCGCCCGCAAGCTGGTCATGTACCACTCCCTGGCGCGGGACGGCGGGTGAGGCCGGAGGTCTGCGTCGGCGCCATCGCGGTGACCGACGAGCAGCTGCTGCTGGTGCGGCGGGGCCACGGCCCGGCGCACCAGCAGCAGC
>DATLGZ010000072.1:0-3733 GCA_035540235.1 Acidimicrobiales bacterium
GCCCCGGTACCCCGCCACCGCCCCGATGACGAGGCCGATCACGGCGGCGATGAGCACGACCCACAGCACCACCGTGGCCGACGTGTTCAGGCCGTGGATGATGGCGTCCACCAGGTCGCGGCCCAGGTTGTCGGTGCCGAAGCGGTGGTCAGGCGAGGGCGCCGACAGCGGCGGCCCCGCGAACCGGAACGGGTCGCCCGGCGCCAGCCGGTCGGCCAGCAGCCCGATGCCCACCAGCACGGTGGTGAGGACGAGGCCGACCACCCCCGCCGGGTGGCGCAGGAACCGCCGGGCGGCGAGCCGGCGGCGCGACAAGTCCCCCGAGATGGGCTCGCCCAGGGCGACGGGCAGGTCAGCGGAAACGGATGCGGGGGTCAATCCAGGCATAGACGAGGTCCGTGAGTAGGTTGGCGAGAACGACGCTGAAGGCGACGACGAGGACGAGGCCGAGTAGGACGGGGTGGTCGCGGTTCTCCGACGCCTGCAGCAGCAGGCGCCCCATGCCCGGCCAGCCGAAGACGGTCTCCACCAGCACCGCGCCGGAGAAGAAGGAGCCGATGCGGCCGCCGATGACGGTGACCACCGGCAGCATGGCGTTGGGCAGGGCGTGGCGCAACAGCGACCGGTTGGGCGACAGGCCCTTCGACTTGGCCGTGCGCACGTAGTCGGCCGCGTTCTGCTGGATCAGCCCGGTGCGGGCCACCCGGGCCACCAGCGCCACCTCGGACACCGCCAGCACCAGCGCCGGCAGGGCGAGGTGGTGGATCACGTCGCGGTAGTGGGCCCAGCCGGTGTAGTTGGCCCGGGCGTCCGTCATCCCCTGGATGGGGAACCAGCCGGTCCTGAAGGCCAGCCACAGCAGGGCCAGCTGGGCCAGCCAGAACACGGGGAGGGCGTAGCCGAGGAGGGCGGCGGTGGAGATCCCCATGTCGAGGAACCGGTAGGGGCGCTTGGCCGCCAGCAGCCCGAAGGCCAGCCCGCCGATGCTGGAGATGACCAGGGCCGACCCCATGAGGAGCAGGGTGGGGGGCAGGCGGTCCCAGATCAGGGTGGAGACCCGCTGGCCCTGGGCGAACGACACCCCCAGGTCGCCGGTGAGGACGTTGGTGGCGAAGGTGCGGAACTGGACCCAGCGGGGCTGGTCAAGCCCGAACTTCTCCCGCATGAAGGCGTAGTAGGCATCGTCACCGTTGCCGCTGGCCACCGCGTCCACCGGGTCTCCGGGCGCCAGTTGGATGATCACGAAGGTGATCACGATGATGGCGGCCACCGCCGGCACGACCTGGAGCAGCCGCCGGATCAGGTACTGGAAGCTCATGTGCCGCCGCCGCGGCGGCGGCCGGCCTGCGTGGCCTGAACGCCGCGGCCGGCCTGCGTGGCCTGAACGCCGCGACCGGCCTGCGTGGCCTGAACGCCGCGACCGGCCTGCGTGGCCTGAACGCCGCGACCAGCCGGCTCACGCGCTCGCATGGGCCGGCTGGCGGGAGCGACAGGTCCGGCTACTGGCGGCAGTAGGCGGCTTCGGCGAACAGGCCGGTGTTGTGGATGTTGAAGCCGCTGCACTCGGCCCGCCACGCCCGGGTGTTGGCCGACTCGACCAGCCAGATGTAGGGCAGGTCGCGCACCGCCATCTGCTGGATCTGCTGGAACAGCTGCTGGCGGCGGCCCTGGTCGGCCTCGGCGGTGGACTGGTCCCACAGCTGGTCCATCTCCGGGGTGCTGTAGCCGGAGGCGTTGGTGAACGCCGTCTGGCTGATCTGGCTGGAGTGGTACTGGCGGCGCACGCCGATCAGGGGGTCGGCCTCGTTGCAGTAGGAGATGGCCGTCGTGTCGAACTGGCGGTCGCGGAAGACGTTGGCCGACAGGGTGGGGTTGTCCTCCTGCCGGGTCTCCACCTCAACCCCCACCGCCCGCCACTGCTGGCGGAGGGCCTGGCCGTACTCGATCTGGGTCCCGGCGAAGCCGTGGAAGTCGATGCGGAGCTCGGTGCCGTCGGGCACGCCCTGCACGCCCTGGGCCACCCGGATCGCACCCGGCGACGGCTCCCTCCACCCGGCCTGGTCGAGCAGGGTGCGGGCCCGGGCGGCGTCAAAGGCGGGCAGGGTGATGCCCGTGGCCCGGGCGACCGGGATGGCGGTGTGGATGGGCTGGGTGGCCACCCGGCCCTGGCCGAACTGGATCTGGTCGTAGGCCTGCTGGCGGTTGGTGGCGTGCCAGAGAGCCTGGCGCACCCGGAGGTCGCTGAAGAAGTTGGTGCGGCCGGCGGGGGGCCGGAGGTTGAAGGCCACCGTCAGCACGCAGTTGCCGCCGCCGGGGCCCCGGGCCGCGTCGGCCAGGGTGATGTTGCGGTCGGCCCGCAGGGTGGCCAGGTCGGGCCCCTGCACGCCCCAGGCCCAGTCGACCTCGCCGGCCTGGAGGGCGAGGGTCTTGGTGCCCTGGTCGGCGATGAACCGCTGCACGATGCCGTCGAGGTAGGGCAGCCCCTGGCGGAAGTAGTCGGGGTTGCGCTCCAGGCGGATCTCGTTGGCGTCGGCCGACACGAACTTGAACGGCCCCGTGCCCACCGGCGCCCGGTTGGGCGGGCAGCCGGCGACGGTCGAGATGTCGCTGCACCCCTCGTAGACGTGGCGGGGGATGATGGGCGCCTCGGTGACGTTGAGCTGCTGGAGCAGCGGGGCGTAAGGGGCGGCGAAGGTGAACACCACCGTGCGGGGGTCGGGCGCCTCCACCCGCACCTGGGCCGCGTTCATCGACGCCGCCGTACGGGAGTGGTAGCGCAGCAGGGCGTTGGTGAAGGTGAACACCACGTCGTCGGACGTCAGGGTGCGGCCGTCGTGGAAGCGGACGTTGTCGCGCAGGGTGAAGCGGTAGACCGCGCCGTTCTGCTCGACGGCCCAGCTCTCGGCCAGCTCTGGAGTGGGCCGGCCCTCGGTGTCGAGGCCCACCAGGCCGTTGAACATGGGTTCGGAGGCGGTGTGCACGCCGCCGTTCGACGTGACCGCGGGGTTGAGGTTGCCCGGGTCCTGGCCGTCCAGCGCCACCACCAGGGTGCCTCCCCGGACCGGCTGCTCGGCGCCCGTGGTCGGCGTCTGACCGGTGCCGGTGTCGCCGCCGTCGGCGCAGGCAGTGGCCAGGAGGCTCAGGGCGACCGCGGCCGCGACCGCGCTCGTTCGGGTACGCATCGTGCTCCCAACCAACCTTTCTCGCGCCTCGGCGGCGCTACTGCGTGGGAAGTCTAACGCCGCCCAGTTTGGCCACGGTTTCGGCCTCGTTGGGGTCGGGGGGGGTGGTGAGGAAGGCGTCGAGCATCTCCTTGGCCGTGGTCTCCGACGTGAGCCGCAGGCCGAGGGCGAGCACGTTGGCGTCGTTCCACCGCCGCGAGCCCCGGGCCGTCTCGGCGTCGGTGCACAGAGCGGCCCGCACACCCGGGACCTTGTTGGCCGCCATCGACACCCCCGTGCCCGTCCAGCAGCAGACGACGCCCCGCTCCGCCTGGCCGGCCGTGACCGCTTCGCCCACCCGCCGGCCCACGTCGGGCCAGGGCTCGTCCTCGATGCGCAGCACCACCTCGTGGCCGCCGGCCTCCAGGGCCGACACGATCACGTCGGCCAGGGGCGTGTGCTCGTCGGTGCCGAACGCGACCCGCAACGCCGGCTACCTCGGGCGGGGCCCCGCCCGAGGTAGCCGGCGTTGCGGGTCGCGTTCGGCACCGACGAGCACACGCCCCTGGCCG
>DATLGZ010000073.1:0-3969 GCA_035540235.1 Acidimicrobiales bacterium
TGCGGGTGGAGGGGCGCCGCCGCCTGGTGCCGGCCCGGGTCCACGCCGGCAGCGACAGCCGCGTCGAGCTGGAGGTCGTCAACGCCGGGGCGCGGCCCAGCCCGGTCCTCACCCTGCGCGACACGGTGGTGGCCGAGCGGGGCGCCAACGCCGCCACGCCCCGCATGGCCCGGTTCCAGCTCGCCCCCCTCGAGCCCGACGAGTCCAACCGGGCCGCCTACCGCCTCGGGGCGGAGCGGCGGGGCGTGTTCCGGGTGGGGCCGTTGGAGGCGGTGGCAGCCGACCCCTTCGGGCTCGTCGCCGTCACCAGCGAGGCGGCCGCCACCACCGAGCTGACGGTCTACCCCCGGGTCGAGCGGGTGGCGCCCCCTCCCCTCACCACCGGCCACGACCCCCGCTCGGGCGCGGGCCACGCCACCTTCCTGGGCCACGGCGACGAGTTCTACGGGCTGCGGGCCTACGAGGTGGGCGACGACCTGCGCCAGGTCCATTGGCCGTCCACCGCCCGCCAGGACGAGCTGATGATCCGCCAGCACGAGCTGCCCTGGCAGGGGCGGGCCACCGTGCTGGTCGACACCCGCCACTCGATCCACGACGAGGCCAGCTTCGAGGCGGCGGTGTCGGCCGCCGCCAGCCTGCTCACCGCCTGCTGGAAGCGCGACAGCCAGGTCCGGCTGCTGACGACCGACGGCCTCGACTCCAGGTTCGGCAGCGGCACCGGCCACATCGAGGCGGCGATGGAGCACCTGGCCGTCGTCGAACCGGGCCGCGACCGCCTCGACGCCCTCGTCCCCTCCCTGCGCCGGCGAGCCACCGGGGCCCTGGTGGTGGTGACCACGTCGGCCGGGGCGGCCGGCGTAGCCCCCGTCGTGGCCGCCGCCGCCGGCTTCGGGTGGGCGGCGGTGGTCGCCTTCCGACGGCAGGGGGCGGCCGCGCCCGCCTTACCCTTCGCCGGCCTCCAGGTCGTCGTCGACCCCGGCCAGCCCTTCGGCGACGCCTGGAACCGGGCCCTGGCCGCCACCCCGGCCGGGATGGGGCGACGGTGACCTCCGTCCTCACCCGGCGCCGGCCGCCCGAGCCGCCGGCCGCGCCTCCCGCCCGCACCCCGGGGTCGGGCGGCGGCACGGCGCCGTCTCCCGGGCCGTCGCCGCTCGTGTCGGGGGGGACCGAGCTGGCCCTGGTGGCGGTCACCGTCGCCGCCGCCGCCGGGCTCGGCCGGCTGTTCGCCGACGGCGCCTTCGCCGGCCCCGTCCTTCTCGCCGCGGTGGCGGCCCACGCCCTCGCCTGGGCGTGCCGGCGGACAGGCCTGGGCCTGCTCGCCTCGGCCGGGGTCTCCGCCGCCGGGCTGGTGCTGGCGGTGACGTGGCTGGTCGAGCCGCACACCACCACCCTGCTGCTGCCCGGGTCGGCAACGTGGCAGGCGGTGGTGGACGACCTTCGTGAGGCGTGGGCCCGCTTCGGCGACGTCAAAGCGCCCACGCCCGCCCTACGGGGGTTCGTGCTGGCCGCCGTGATCGGCGTGTGGACGGCCGCCAGCACCAGCGACTTCTTCGCCTTCCGCATGCGGGCCCGGTTCGAGGCCATGGCCCCCGCCTTCACGCTGTTCGTGTTCGGGGCGATCCTGGGCGCCGACCGGCTGCGCCTGCCGGCGGCGGCCGCCTACCTGGGCGCGGTCGTCACCTTCGCCCTCTTCAGCGAGGCCGCCCGCCAGTCCCGGGCCAGCTCGTGGTTCGCGGGGCGGGGGCGCGACGGCGACCTGTCGCTCCTGCGCACCGGCGCCGCCCTGGGGGTGGCGGCGGTGGTGGCGGCGGTGGTCGTCGGCCCCCACCTGCCGGGGGCGGCCAGCGCCGGCCTGGTCAGCTGGCGGGACGGCCAGGAGGGGGGGTCCCGCTCGCGGGTGACGGTGAGCCCCCTCGTCGACATCCGGGGCCGGCTCGTCGACCAGTCCAGCACCGAGCTGTTCAAGGTGCAGGCCGACCGGCCCAGCTACTGGCGGCTGACCTCCCTCGACCGCTTCGACGGGACGATCTGGTCGTCGCTCGGCACCTACCAGCCCACCCGGGCCACCCTGCCCGGGGCGGTGGCGGGCCGGCCCCTCACCCAGGACTTCCAGATCGGTGCCCTGGGGTCGATCTGGCTGCCGGCCGCCTACCGGCCCGATCGGGTGGAGGGCGTGCGGGGCGCCCGCTTCGACCGCGACTCGGGGAGCCTCCTGGCCGAGACCGACTCGGTGGACGGGCTCGCCTACCGGGTCGTGTCGATGGTGCCCGACCTGGACGCGGCCCTGCTGGCGGGGGCCTCGCCCGAGGTTCCCGACGAGATCGCCTCCGACTACCTGGCCCTCCCCCAGGGGTTCTCGGCCCGGATCCGCGACGAGGCGGTCAGGGTCACCTCCGGCGCCTCCTCCGCCTACGACCGGGCCCGCCGCCTCCAGGACTACTTCCGCAGCGGCGCCTTCACCTACAGCCTCGACGTCGACCCCGGCCACGGCATGGACGCCATGGAGCGGTTCCTGTTCGTCAGCCAGGCCGGCTACTGCGAGCAGTTCGCAGGCACGTTCGCGGCCATGGCCCGGGCCGCCGGCCTGCCCGCCCGGGTGGCGGTGGGCTTCGCACCCGGGTCGCGGGGCGCCGACGGCCGCCACCTGGTGGCCGGCCGCGACGCCCACGCCTGGCCCGAGGTCTACCTGGGCCAGTACGGCTGGGTCGCCTTCGAGCCCACGCCCGGGCGGGCCGCCCCGGGCGCCTCCGCCTACACCGGCGTGCCCGAGACGGCCGAGACGGGCTCGCCCCAGGGTCTGGCGACGACCACCACGTCGACCACCGTGGCCGGCGGCCCGGTGCCCGACAACCCCGAGGAGGACCAGGAGCTGCAGAGCCAGACCGCCGCGCCCGAGCAGGAGCGGCGGTGGGGCCCGCTGGCCCGAGCCCTCCTCGCCGGCGTCGGGCTGGTGGCCGCCTACGGGCTGGGAGTGCCGGCCGCCCGGCGGGGCTTGGCCGCCCGCCGGCGGCGCCGGGCCGCCACCCCGAGCCAGCAGGTGCTGGTGGCCTGGCAGGAGGCCGAAGACGCCCTGGGCCAGGCGGGCCGGCCTCGGCGGCCGTCGGAGACCCCCGGGGAGTTCGCGGCCCGCAGCGCCCCCGGCCTGGGCCAGGCCGGCACCTCGCTGGCCCGCCTGGCCACGGACACGACGGCGGCCGGGTTCTCAGCCACGGGAGTGCCCGCCTCCGCCGTGGCGCCCGCCCGCCAGGCGGCGGTGGCGGTGGCCGACGAGCTGAAGGCCCAGGCCGGGCCGCTCAGGCGGGCGCGGTGGGCCCTCGACCCCCGTCCCCTGTTCCGCCGCTGACCGCCCGGCCGCTGACCCGCCGGCCCGCCGGGAGCCGGGCTACTCGTCCTTCTTGAACTTCTTCTTGAACTTCTTGCCGGCGTCGCCCCAGGCCTCGCGGAAGTTGTTGGCCTTGACGCTCTCGGAGACCTGCTTCCAGCCCGCCTTGCCCATCTTGCGCAGGTTGCGCTCGAACACGAAGGCGCACGCCAGCATGACGAGGAAGCCGGCGAAGCCGAGCACGAGGTTGTAAGCGAAGGACGACACCAGCAGGACGAAACCCAGGAAGAAGCCGAGGGCGGCCCACTTCAGGTTCCGGCCGTGGTGGCGGTAGACGGTGGTCTTGGCGACCTCTCGCGCGAACGCGGGGTCGCTGGCGTAGAACTGCTGCTCGATCTCGTGGAGGATCCGCTGCTCGTCCTCGGAAAGAGGCACCCTCAACCCTCTCTACGTCCTGCGTACAAGGCCAAACCCTTACGCCATCTTCGCACAGCGTGGACCAGTCAACAACGCGCACGCCCCTCACCTTCCCGGCCCCCACTGCTGGTCGCCCAGGCGCCGCAGGGCCAGCCCGTCGCCCCCCTCGCCGAGCAGCGCCGCCGGCCCCACCGCCGCCTCTCCGAAGCGCCGCCGCACCTCGGCCACCG
>DATLGZ010000074.1:0-6046 GCA_035540235.1 Acidimicrobiales bacterium
CCGACACCGCCCTCAGCCGGGGCCCGGCCCCCGAGGCCTCCTCCGACCACGCCGCCGATGCCGCCGCCGCCGGCGCGGGCGGTCCGGCATCGGTCGTGGAGGCAGGCAGCCTGGGCGACGTGGCCGACGTGGCCGCCCTGCGGGCCCGGTTGTCGGCCACCCCGGCCGCCGCCGGGACCGCCGGCCCGGCCGGGAACACGGCGTCGGCCCGGGCCAACAGCGGCGCCGCCCCGGGCGGGGAGGGACTGGCCGACAACCGCCTCGGCGGGGACGGGCTGGCCGCCACCGCACCGCCCGGTGCCCCCGGCGCGGCGGCGTCGGAGGCACCCGTCCCCCGCCAGGTCGGCACCCGCCCCTGCGAGGAGCAGGCCCGTACCGCCCGGCCTCAGGTGGGGGCGCTCGTCTACGTGGCCTCCGCCCGGTTCGCAGGCACACCCGCGGTGGTGCTCGGCTTCGGCTCTACGCCGGCGAGTCCTCCGGCGACGGTGCTGGTGCTGGCCGAGTCGGGGTGCCGGCTGCTGGCCGAGACGTCCGTTCCCTGAGCAGGCGGGGCCGCCCCGCCCGCAGCCCGGCAGTGGCCGCCGCCAGCGGGATGGCGGCCCAGCCGGCGGGTCCGAGGAACGACAGGTCATGGCCGGTGGCGATCCACGCCGACCACACCATGGCGGCCAGGGTGAGGGCGGCGCAGGCGAGGCCCAGCACGAGCCCGGCCTGGCGGGCCACGGCCCGGGCCGCCTCCGCCACGAACAGGCCGAACACCACGGCGGCGGCCAGGACCGTCACCCCCTCGAAGGGGTACTCCCCCAGGATGACCGCCTGCAGAGACGCCACCGCGGCGGCGGCGAGCACGGCGAGGACGGGGCGCATCGAGGCCAAGAGTAGGCTCCGGGCTGCGTGGCCCGAACGCCGGGGCGGGCCCTTACCGCAGGAAGGGGGGCTCGTGGCCGAGCCGGAAGGCGACTGGGCGAGTGAGACCGCCGACAAGCTCGAGCAGCTGGTCGAGAAGGTGCGCTCTCAGACCACCGACCGGCTGGTGGCCGTCGCCCGCATCCTCGTGTTCGGGTTGCTGGCGGCGGTTATGGGCATCATGGCCGCCATCCTGGCCCTGGCCGGCCTCGTCCACTTCCTCGACGACATGATCCCCCGGGAGGTGTGGCTCACCTACATGATCCTGGGCGCAATACTGACGGCGGCTGGATTGTTCCTCTGGTCCAAGAAGGACCGCCGCCCCTCGGAGGCCCAGTGAACGAAGTGAAGGACATCGTCATCATTGGGTCGGGGCCGGCCGGGCTGACGGCTGCCATCTACACGGCCCGGGCCAACCTGCGCCCGCTCGTGCTGGAGGGCGAGCTGTCGTCATCGTCGGACCAGCCCGGTGGCCAGCTCATGCTCACCACCGAGGTCGAGAACTACCCCGGGTTCGTAGACGGCATCCAGGGCCCGGAGCTGATGGCCAGCTTCCGCGCCCAGGCGGCCCGCTTCGGAGCCGAGATCGTCACCGAGCGGGCCACCAGGGTCGATCTCTCCACCCGCCCGTTCGGGATCTGGAGCCGGGAGGCGGAGTACCGGGCCAACGCGGTGATCATCTCCACCGGGGCCCAGTCCCGCATGCTGGGGCTCGAGGCGGAGAAGCGGCTGCTCGGCCACGGCCTGTCCACCTGCGCCACCTGCGACGGGTTCTTCTTCCAGGAGCAGCCCATCGCGGTGGTGGGCGGTGGGGACTCGGCCCTCGAGGAGGCGCTGTTCCTGACCAAGTTCGCCGAGAAGGTGAGCGTGATCCACCGCCGGGACACCCTGCGGGCCTCCAAGATCATGCAGGAGCGGGCGTTCAAGAACGACAAGATCGACTTCGTGTGGGACACGGTGGTCACCGACCTGGTGGGCGACTCCCACCTGGAGGGGGCCCGCCTGCGCAACGTCAAGACCGACGAGGAGTCGGTGCTGGAGGTGTCGGGGCTGTTCGTGGCCATCGGTCACATCCCCAACACCGCCCTGTTCGCCGGCCAGCTGGAGCTCGACGCCAACGGGTACATCCTCACCTCCCAGGGCACCCGCACCAGCGTGGAGGGCGTGTTCGCCGCCGGCGACGTCCAGGACCACGTGTACCGCCAGGCCATCACCGCCGCCGGGACGGGATGCATGGCCGCCATCGACGCCGAACGCTGGCTGGAGTCGCGCCATGACTGAGAGTGGTGACTGAGAGTGGTGAGCTGAGCGTGGTGGAATTATCTCGTCGTACCGGCGTGTTTGACTGGTAGCAATCGCGGCCCGTCGGGGCCGAGTGGAGGAGGCAGACGAAGCAGATGGGCACGCTCACCGCTCTCACCAGTGCGACGTTCGACGAAGAGGTCGGGGCCGCCGAGGTGCCGGTCGTCGTCGACTTCTGGGCGGAGTGGTGCGGTCCCTGCCGCATGGTGGCGCCCGTCCTGGAGCAGATCCAGGCCGAGCACGAGGGCAAGCTGGTCATCCGCAAGCTCAACGTCGACGACGCTCCCGACATCGCCCGCCGCTACGACATCATGAGCATCCCCACCCTGCTGGTGTTCAAGGACGGTGTGCTCAAGAAGCGCATGATCGGGGCCAAGGGCAAGGGCCAGTTGCTCACCGAGCTGGCCGAGTTCCTCGAGGGCTAGCCCGCCCGCTCTCCCCGTTCTCCACAGTCTGCGACCAACTTGTGGACGCAGGCGGTGCTCTAGGTGCTGGGCTGAACGCTCAGAGTGGTGCGTTCCCGGTCATGGCCCGGTAGATCCGCTCCAGGTCCTCCAAGTCGGCGAACTCGACCACCAGCCGGCCCTTGTTGGCCCCCATCTCTACCTTGACGCGGGTGTCGAGGTGGGCGGCCAGCAGGTCCTCCAGCTCGTGCATGCCCGGAGGGCGCAGCCGCCCTCCGGGGGCGGCGGTGGCGGTGCCGGGCGGGTTGGCCGCCGCCGAGGCGGTCCCGCCGGGCCGGCCGTCGTTGTGCTGGCGGGCCAGCTCCTCGACCGTGCGCACCGAGAGCCCTTCGGTGGCGGTGCGGCGGGCCAGCGCCTCCTGGAACGTGCGGTCGGGCGTGGAGAGGAGGGCCCGGGCGTGGCCGGCGGTGAGCTGGCCGTCGGCCAGCATGCGCTGCACCGAGGGCGGTAGCTGGAACAGGCGGAGGGTGTTGGAGATGGCGGCCCGGCTCTTGCCCACCCGGGTGGCGACCTCGTCGTGCGTGAGGTGGAAGTCCTCGATGAGCTGCTGGTAGGCGGCGGCCTCGTCGATGGGGTTGAGGTCCTCACGCTGGACGTTCTCGACGATGGCCTGCTCGAGGGACGTGGTGTCGTCGGCGGTGCGGACTATGGCGGGGATGGTGGACAGCCCGGCCCGGCGGGACGCCCGCCAGCGCCGCTCCCCCGCGATCAGCTCGTAGGTGCCGCTCCCGGTGGCCCGCACCAGCACCGGCTGGAGCACGCCCAGCTCCCGGATCGACGCGGTCAGCGCCGCCATCGCCTCCTCGTCGAAGCGGCTGCGCGGCTGGCGCCGGTTGGCCGTGATCGATGAGATGGGCAGCTCCCGGAACGAAGCCGCCGAGTCGTCCGCCGAGCCGGGAGGGATGAGGGAGTCGAGCCCCCTACCCAGTCCGCCTCGCCGCGCCACCGCTCACCTCCTTGGCCAGCTCCCGGTAGGCGATGGCGCCCCGGGACGTGGCGTCGAACACGAGAATGGGTTGCCCGAACGACGGCGCCTCCGAGAGGCGCACGGTGCGGGGCACGATGTTGCGGCACACCTTGGCCCCGAAGTGGGCCCGCACCTCCTTGACGACCTGGTCGGAGAGCTTGGTGCGGGCGTCGTACATCGTGAGCACGATGGTGCTCAGCTCCAGCGCCGGGTTGAGGTTGCTCTGCACCAGGGAGATGTTCCGCATCAGCTGGCCCAACCCCTCGAGGGCGTAGTACTCGCACTGGATCGGCACCAGGACCTCCTGCACGGCGGCCATGCCGTTGATGGTGAGCAGGCCGAGGGAGGGCGGGCAGTCGACGAGCACGAAGTCGTAGTCGGTGCCCAGCCGCTCGATGGCCCGGCGGAGGCGCATCTCCCGGCTGAAGGCGGGCACCAGCTCGATCTCGGCCCCGGCCAGGTCGATGGTGGCGGGGGCCACGAAGAGGTTGCGCACCGCGGTGGGCTCGATGCAGTCCTCCATGGGGGTCTCCGACATCAGGACGTCGTAGATGGAGGACGAGAGGTTGCGGGGGTTGATCCCTACGCCGGTGGTGGCGTTGCCCTGCGGGTCGAGGTCGATGATCAGGGTGCGGAACCCGAGCTCGGCCAGGCCGGCGCCCAGGTTGACGGCGGTGGTGGTCTTGCCCACACCCCCCTTCTGGTTGGCCACCGCCAAAGTGCGGGGCAAGGGCCGGGCTGGCCGCAGCTGGTGCACCGCAGCGGCGCCCGGATCGACGGCGGGACCGGAGGTGGCGTCGGGACCGGCATCCGGGCTGGCATCGGGACCGGCGCCTGTTCCGGCGGCCCCGGGACCGGCGTCGGCCGGCTGCGCCGGATCGGCGGCCGGATCGGCAGCCGGGCCCTCGCGGTCGGGAAGGTCGGGCGGCTCGGGGATGGCGGGCAGGCCGGGGACCACCGGCATGGCGGCCACCGCCTGTTGGAGGGCGGCCACGACCCCGGGGTCACGCGGGGGAGCGGCGGACCAGGTGTTGGAGGCGGCCGCGGTCAGGTCCGATGCCCGCTCGCCGTCGACCTGGAGTTCGGACACTGCCGCTCAGCTTGCCTGCTCTCGACCTCACAATCAAGTACCGGTGCAACAAGGCAGGCCTGAACCTGACGTTTCACGTGGAACTTGCCCGGGACTCCACCTCCGGCGGCCCGAACAGAGGCCGCTTGGTCGGGATGCCGACGCGGCGGGGGTAGCCCTCCGGGCACGGCGCCGCCTGGGAGAGGACCGCCACCGTCGCGCCTCCCGTTCCCATCCGGCCCTCGTATCGCAGCCCCAGCCCGGCTAGCGGCGATGCCGGCCAGCGGCCCGGTTGCGGGCCCGGGGGCTCGCTCACCACCAGCCGGCCACCCACCTCCAACAGGGGGGCGGCGCACTCGGCCAGCGCCGCGGGGGGGCCGAAGCCCCGAGCCACCACCAGCCGGTGCCGGCCCCGGTGGGCCGGCTCCCGCCCCAGCTCCTCGGCCCGCACGGTCCGGACCTCCACCCGAGCCTCCAGCGCCAACTCCTCGACGGCCTCGGCGAGAAACCCTGTGCTGCGGTGGCGCCCGTCTACCAGCAACCACGTAGTGGCGGGAAAGGCGCAGGCCAGCACCAGACCCGGCAGGCCCGCCCCCGTACCCAGGTCGACGGCGGCGGCGGCGTCCTGCTCCCAGCCCCGCAGCTCGCCGACCACCGGGGCGGCGAAGGCCAGGGCATGGTCGATGTGCGGCGCCACCGGCCCCGGGCCGAGCAACCCGCGGGCCCGAGCCCCTTCCAGGACGGCGACGAGCGCCGGCCGCCACACTGGCACCTCCACGCCGCCCGTCCCCGCCCGGCCGGGCGGCTACTCGGGAGCAGCCTGCGGGGAGATCACCACCCGCCGGCGAGGCTCCTCCCCTTCCGAAGAGGTGGTGACGCCCTCCAGGGCATTGATGGTGTCGTGCACCACCTTGCGATCGGCGGGGGGCATGGGCTCGAGCACCCGAGGCACGCCGGTGGCCCGCACCTGGTCGGCCACGCCGGTGGCGAACCGCTCCAGCGCCGCCCGCCGGGCCTGGCGGTAGCCGGCGATGTCGAGCACGATCCGCCCCGCCCGCCCCTGGGACTGGCGCTGCACCACCGTCCGGGCCAGCTCCTGCACCGCCGCCAGGGTCTGGCCCCGGGGGCCGATGAGCAATCCCAGGTCCTCACCCTTGACGCTCAGCTCGACCAGGTCGTCGTCGAGCGGTCGCTGCTCGATGGTGAACGGTGACCCGAAGGTCTCCAGCAGCCCGGCGAGGAACGACTCCGCCACCTCGACCTCGTTCCCGTCCTCGGCACCCTGCGCCACCTCTTCGTCCTCTCGCTCGATGGAGCCCCGGTCCTGCCGTCCCGGGG
>DATLGZ010000075.1:0-1798 GCA_035540235.1 Acidimicrobiales bacterium
TGGTGTGCACCCGCCACCACCACCTGCTCCACCAGCCCGGCTGGCACGCCAAGCTCCGCCCCGACGGAGTGTTCGAGGTCACCGATCCCTACGGCACCGTCCGCGAGACCTCGCCACCGCGGGCGGAAACGCCCTGGTGACAAGCCGCCCCCGGAACCTCCGTTCGTTCCTCTACAGCGGGCTGCGGAGGCACTGCGCTGCGACGCCGGTGATCAGGTCGCCCATGGCGACGAGTCAGGTGCTGTTGTCCGACGTCACGGACGCCCCGCCGGCGGGCTGCTCGCAGTTGTCGCCGAAGGTGTGCCCCACGGATTGACCCCAGTCCGTCGAGTCGGCCTGCACCTGGAAGTGCAGGTGCGCCCCGGACGAGCGCCCGGTGTTGCCGGAGATGGCGATGGCCTGTCCCTGGGTGACCACATCACCGACATTGACGAGCACCCCGTTGGCCTGGATGTGGAAGTACCAGCTGGTGAATCCGCCGGCGTGGCGGATGCGGACGGCGTTCCCCCAGTTGTCGAGGCTCCCGTTGGGAAACGGCGTGTTGCCGGGCCCCTCGGCCACGTTCGGGTTGAACGTCGCCGTGAGGGTTTCCTGGAGCCACTCGACGGTCCCGCCTCGGGCGGCGCGAAGAGTGGTGCCGGCCGGCACGGAGAAGTCGAAGGCGAACGCCTGGCTCTCACCCGGCTTGTGCGAGCCCGAGGGGTTGTTGTTCCCTTGGCCCACCGTGTGGGTCACCCCGCCGGCCCACGGGTACCGGTAGGCGCCGACGGGGTCGTCCTGTAGCTCGAGGGTGGTCAACCTCAGCCCCCGCCGGAAGTAGGCGGTGTCCTCGGTGAGGAAGTCCACCACACCCCTCCTGGAGCTCCACCACTGGGTGCCGGAGCCGGGCCGCCACACCGCCGCGTAGCCGCCGCCGTCGATGGCGAGGGCGGTGATGCGCAGGCCCTGGGCGAAGTAGGCCCTGTCCTGGCCAACGAACTCGCCGTACGACATCCCGCCCCGGCACCACTGCGTCCCGGACCCCGGTCGCCAGACCGCCGTGTACCTCCCGTTCTCCAGTTCCAGGGTCGTGACCCGCAGGCCCTGGCCGAAGTAGGTGGTGTCCTGGGCCTTGAAGTCGTCCCACGACATGCCCGACCGGCACCACTGGGTTCCGCTGCCCGGACGCCAGACGGCGGCGTACCTCCGGTTCTCGATCGCCATCGAGCTGATGCGCAGACCCTGCCCGAAGTAGGTGGTGTCCTGGGCCTTGAAGTCGTCCCATGACATACCGGCCCGGACCCACTGCGTGCCGCTACCGGGACGCCAGACGGCGGCCAGCCGGCCGTCACGAACCGCCAGCGAGGTGATGCGGAGCCCCTGACCGAAGTACGTGGTGTCCTGGGCCTTGAAGTCGTCCCACGACATCCCGGCGCGCCACCACTGGGTACCGCTTCCCGGCTGCCAAACCCCGGCGAAGGCGTCAGGTCCGCTCACGGGCCCACGTTACGTCCGGGCGGTGATCAACCACTCGCCGGCGCCCATCAGCACGCCCTCGGGTGACTCGTGCGCCACGATGACCGCCCGCAGCGCGTCGAGCGCCCCCGGCGGGTGATCTCGTCCAGCTCGGCCGTGAGTCCCCGGACGATCCCCATGCCGGCCACGAACTCCCACGCTTCCGGGGCATCGGCGCCCACCCACATCGGTGCGTCGAGCGGGGTGATGTCGATATCGAGCCAGCCCGCCTCGACGAGCTGGCGGCGGGTCACCTCGCGGTCGGCAAGGCCGAACGGCCCCGGCATGCCGGCGGGCGGCAGCG
>DATLGZ010000076.1:0-1616 GCA_035540235.1 Acidimicrobiales bacterium
CGCCACCTCCGCCCCGGGCGGCCCCCGCCCCTGCACGCTGGCGGAGGGGGCGGAGGCGGCCACCCTGCTCGACGCCCTGGCCCGGGCCAACTCCCTCACGCCGTGGCTGGTGGAGGGGTCGGCCCGGTCGCTCGCCTTCCGCCCCATCCTCCCCGGCCAGCCCGGCTGCCCGGCCTGACCGCTGGCTGACGGGCCCTGGCCGCCGATCCTCGTCTCTAGCCCGGCGGGGCGATCGTCTGGTCGTCGGCCCGCTGGGATCGCTCGTCGCCGCTCTCGACGAACTTCTTCTGCCCCGGCTCGCCCATGGCCTCGTCGGCTTGCTGGGCGGCGCGCTGGATGCGCTCGCCCACCTGGTCGAGCCGTTCCTTCTCGGGGTCGTCCCGGCGGGGGCCGGGGGCCGGCCCGTCGGCGGCTGTGGTCGCCCGGTCCGCAGGAGCACCTGTGTCGAGGTCGGCCGCCTCCTCCTCGCCTGCCGCCCCCGCCTCCGCCCCTTCGGTCGTCTGTGCGTCGCTCATCCCCCGGTCCTACCCGGGCCGCCGCAAACGTTCACGGAGGGTTGCCCCCCACGTCACCGGGAGGCCGCCCTCCCGTCGCTCCCCGCCCTTAGGTTTCGGCCACACGGGGCGATCCGCCATCCTTCCGGTTGGCCCGAGCCGGCCGCTCCCCACGCCCGGCCTGGCTCGCTGATCGCCCCCAGGCCTCCCGGCGCCGAACCCCGGGGGGGAAGGAGCTCGGCGCCGGAAGTGGCTGGTCAGGCGATCATGGGCGTGGCCGCGTTCTTGGGAGGGCGGCCCCGCGGCCGCTTGAACGCCAGCACCTTCCCCTTGAAGATGAGCCGCCCGCCCCAGACCCCGTAGGGCTCCTGCCGGGCCAGGGCCCCCTCGAAGCACTGCTCCCGGACCGGGCACTCGGCGCAGATGGCCTTGGCCCGGGCGATGTCGTCGAGCTGCTCGGAGAAGAACAACGCGGTCAACCCCCCGGTGCCGTCGTTGCACCGGGCCGCATCCCGCACCGCCTCCTTGTCCTCCCACCTTTCGGCGAGCATTGCTCTGCCCTTTCTCCTAGAAACGGAAAGGCCGCCGGGGGTTCCCGGCGGCCTCTGAGCACTTCCTCCAGCGGAGGGTGGAGATCTATCCCGATGGGAGGTCTCCAGTGCCCATTGGCCACGAGATGCCGTGGTCGTTGAGGAACGACCGGCCGGCGGTGGTGCGCGAAGCCATCGGCGTCCCGGCAGGCGCGGCAGCGCCACAACCAGCGACGGTGGCGTCACGCCAGCCGGCCACCCAAGGCTTCGACTGCTGATAGGCCTGCTCGGTCATGACACCTCCTCCGGCGCGTACGTTGCGGCTTTCCATGGCTCCGGTCACATGGTCGCCACTTCTCGGGCTGGCGTCAACTGAATTAATGGTGAGCGACCGGAGAAGGTCGACGGGCCATGGGAAACTGGTCCCCGCTATGCCCATGCGAACCGACTGCAAGAACTACGAGAGCCGCACGTATCCCACGGGGGAGACGGTCCGCAAGTGCAACATCGACCTGGCGCCGGAAGCGCCGTGGCGGTGCCCGGAGAACTGCACGGGCTACGCCCCCCGGCTGGCCGACATCAATTGGAAGGT
>DATLGZ010000077.1:0-7956 GCA_035540235.1 Acidimicrobiales bacterium
CGGCCATGCCCATCACGGTGTTGACGAGGGTGAGGGCCTCCGCCCCGGCGGCCAGGGCGGCGCCGGCCACGGGGACCACGTCGGTCACGTTGGGGCTGAGCTTGGCCCAGCGGGGGAGCCCGCAGGCGGCGGTGGCGGCCATGACGTCGGCCGTCGCCGCCGGCGAGTGGGCGAACATCTCGTGCGCCGCCCCCAGGTTGGGGCAGCTGAGGTTGACCTCCACCGCCACCACCGCGGGCGGGGCGCCGGCCAGCATGGCGGCCGCCTTCTCGTAGGCCTCCACGGTGAACCCCCAGATGCTGGCCACGACCCGGGCCCCGGTGGCCGCCAGCGCCGGCAGGTCGTGCTCGCGCCACGCCTCCACCCCCGGGTTCTGCAGCCCGACCGAGTTGAGCATGCCCGCCTCGGTCTCGTGGACGCGAGGCGGGGGGTTGCCCTCCCACGGCTCGGCCGACAGCGACTTGACCACCACCGCGCCCAATGCCGACAGGTCGAGGTAGCGAGCCAGCTCGGCGCCGTGGCCGGCCGTGCCCGCCGCCGTCATCACCGGGTTGGCCAGCTCCACCGACCCCACCCGGGCGCGCAGGTCGATCCCCGGAGGCAAGCGCAGTACTTGCCTCGGGGGCTGTGCCCCCGGCGCACGGCTGCGCCGTGCTCCCCCATCCCCGCCCGGCTCGCTGGCGCTCGCTCGGTCGGAGGCGCTTGCCATCGGCAACGTCCCTTCGATCCTCGGAGGCAAGCGCCTAGATCCCGAGCTGCAGCTGGCCGTCCTGGTGGTACTCCTGCAGGCTGCGCACCGACAGCCCGTGCTCGGCCCAGTCGGCGATGCCGCCGGCGGCGGCGATGGCGGCCGCCGCGGTGGTGAGGCAGGGCACGTTGTGGACGTTGGCGGCGGTGCGGATGTAGGCCCCGTCGGCCCGGGCCCCGTGGCCCCGCGGCGTGTTCACGACCAGGTCGACCTCGCCCCGGGCGATGCGGTCGAGGGCGGTGTCGTCGCCCTCCCCCACCTTGGCCACCACGTCGCTCACGGGGACCCCGTGCTCTCCCAGGAAGGCGGCGGTGCCCTCGGTGGCCACCACCGAGAAGCCAAGCTCCACGAAGCGGCGGGCCGCCAGCAGCCCACCCTCCTTGTCGCGGTCGGCGAGGGAGAGGAAGACCGTGCCCCGCTCAGGCAGGCGGTCGCCGGCCGCCGCCTGGCTCTTGGAGAACGCCAGCCCGAAGGTGCGGTCGACCCCCATGACCTCGCCGGTGGCCCGCATCTCCGGCCCGAGGACGGTGTCGACGTCGGGGAAGCGGTTGAACGGGAGCACCGCCTCCTTGACCGACACGTGGCGGCGGTGCCATCCCGGCGCCGAGCCGGGCGCCGCCGCCGGGCCCAGCAGCCCCTCGGCGCGCAGCTCGGCGAGGGTGGCGCCCACCAGCACCCGGGCCGCCACCTTGGCCAGCGGCACGCCCGTGGCCTTGGCCACGAACGGCACGGTGCGGCTGGCCCGGGGGTTGGCCTCGATCACGAACACCTGCCCCGACTTCACCGCGTACTGCACGTTGAGCGGCCCCCGCACGTCGAGCTCGTCGGCGATGGCCCGGGTGTAGCCCTCGATGACCTCGACGACCGACGCCGCCAGCGTGGGCGGGGGGATCACGCAGGCGCTGTCGCCCGAGTGCACCCCCGCCTCCTCGACGTGCTCCATCACCCCGCCGATCAGCACCTCTCCGGTGGCGTCGCGCACGGCGTCCACGTCGACCTCGACGGCGTCCTCGAGGAAGCGGTCGACGAGCACGGGTCGCTCGGCCGACAGGCCGCCCTCCTTGCCCAGCGAGCCGAAGCCCGACAGCGCCTCCATGGCCCGGGCCAGGCCGGCGTCGTCGTAGACGATCTCCATGGCCCGCCCCCCGAGCACGTAGGACGGCCGCACGAGGGCCGGGTAGCCGATCCGCTCGGTGATGGCCAAGGCGCCCTCGAGGGTGGCCGCCGTGCCTCCTGCCGGCTGGGGGATCTCCAGGCGGGCGCACAGGGCGTTCCAGTTCTCGCGGTCCTCGGCCGCGTCGATCGAGGCGGGCGACGTGCCCAGCACCAGCTCGGCGGGCAGCCGGTCGGCCAGCTTCAGCGGCGTCTGCCCGCCCAGGCTGACGATGACCCCCCGCAGGTCGCCGCCGCTCTCGCTCTCGATCACGTTGAGCACGTCCTCGTGGGTGAGGGGCTCGAAGTAGAGGCGGTCGCTGGTGTCGTAGTCGGTGGACACCGTCTCGGGGTTGCAGTTGACCATCACCGTGTCGAAGCCCGCCTCCCGCAGGGCGAAGCTGGCGTGCACGCAGCAGTAGTCGAACTCGATGCCCTGGCCGATGCGGTTGGGCCCCGACCCCAGGATCAGGACCGTGGGCCGGCCGCTGGGGCGGGCCTCGTCCTCGTCCTCGTAGGTGGAGTAGTGGTAGGGGGTGAGGGCCTCGAACTCGGCCCCGCACGTGTCCACGGTCTTGAACGTGGCCCGCACCCCGCACGCCACGCGGGCGGCCCGCACGTCGTCCTCGGGCACGCCCCACAGCCACGCCAGCTGGGCGTCGGCGAACCCCAGGCGCTTGACCCGCCGCCAGCCGGCGCGGGTCATGCCGGCCAGGCGGGCGCCGGCCAGCCGCTGGCGCTCCTCGGTGATGCGGGCGATCTGGTCGAGGAACCACGGGTCGACCCGGGTGGCGTTGTGGATGCGCTCGACGGAGATGCCCCGTCGCAGCGCCGCCTCCAGCTGGAAGGGACGGTCGGGGGTGGCGATGGCGGCCCGCCGCACCAGCTCGTCGTCGTCGAGGGCGTCGGTGACGGCCTCGCCCGGGTCGCAGTTGAGCCCCCACCGCCCGTGCTCCAGCGAGCGCAGCCCCTTCTGCAGCGACTCGGGGAAGGTGCGGCCGATGGCCATGGCCTCCCCCACCGACTGCATGCGGGTGCCCAGCACGTCCGACGTCCCCGGGAACTTCTCGAACGCCCACCGGGGGATCTTGGTGACGACGTAGTCGATGGTGGGCTCGAAGCTGGCCGGCGTCTTCTCGGTGATGTCGTTGGGGATCTCGTCGAGGGTGTAGCCGACGGCCAGGCGGGCGGCGATCTTGGCGATGGGGAAGCCGGTGGCCTTGGAGGCCAGGGCGCTCGAGCGCGACACCCGGGGGTTCATCTCGATGACCACCATCTCGCCCGTCTCTGGGTCGACGGCGAACTGGATGTTGGACCCGCCCGTGTCCACGCCGATGCGGCGGATGCAGGCGAAGGCGGCGTCGCGCATCTGCTGGTACTCGACGTCGGTGAGGGTCTGGGCGGGGGCCACGGTTATGGAATCGCCGGTGTGCACTCCCATGGGGTCGAGGTTCTCAATGGAGCACACCACCACGCAGTTGTCGGCCCTGTCCCGCATGACCTCCAGCTCGTACTCCTTCCACCCCGCGATCGACCGCTCGATGAGGATCTCCGACACGGGGCTGGCGGCCAGCCCGGCGGCGGCGATGCGGGCCAGCTCGTCGGCGTCGGCGGCGATGCCGGTGCCACCCCCGCCGAGGATGAACGAGGGCCGCACGATGACGGGGAAGCCCACGTCCTCGCCCACCTTGACGGCCTCGTCGAGCTCGTAGGCGAACCCCGACGACGGCACGGACAGGCCGATCTCGGTCATCGCCGACTTGAAGCGCTCCCGGTTCTCGGCGGTGCGGATGGCCTCGGCCGACGCCCCGATGAGCTCGACGCCGAACTCGTCGAGCACGCCCCGCTCGTGCAGGGCCATGGCCAGGTTGAGGGCGGTCTGGCCGCCGAGGGTGGGCAGCAGGGCGTCGGGCCGCTCCCGCTCGATCACCGCCGCCACCACGTCGGGCTCCAGCGGCTCCACGTAGGTGCGGTGGGCGAAGTCGGGGTCGGTCATGATCGTGGCCGGGTTGGAGTTCACCAGGATCACCCGGTAGCCCTCGGCCTTGAGGACCCGGCACGCCTGGGTGCCCGAGTAGTCGAACTCGCAGGCCTGGCCGATCACGATCGGCCCCGACCCGATGAGCAGGATCGACGAGATGTCGGTCCGCTTAGGCACGGGTGTCCATCAGCTGGCGGAACTCCTCGAAGAGGTAGCGGGCGTCGTGGGGGCCGGGACCGGCCTCGGGGTGGTACTGAACGCTGAAGGCAGAAACGTCCCCGCACCGCAGGCCCTCGACCACGCCGTCGTTGAGGTTGACGTGGGTGACATCGGCGCCCGGCACCGACAGCTCGGTGACGGCGTAGTTGTGGTTCTGGCTGGTGATCTCCACCCTCCCGTCGGCCAGGCGGCGCACGGGGTGGTTGCCGCCGTGGTGGCCGAACTTGAGCTTGAAGGTGGAGCCGCCCAGGGCCGTGCCCAGCAGCTGGTGGCCCAGGCAGATGCCGAACACCGGCACCTCGCCCACCAGGTTGCGGATGGCGTCGACGGCGTAGGTGACGGCGGCCGGGTCCCCCGGGCCGTTGGACAGGAACACGCCGTCGGGCCGGCGGGCCAGCACGTCCGCCGCCGGCGTGGATGCGGGCACCACGTCGACGGTGGCGATCTCGCCCAGCAGGCGCAGGATGCTGGTCTTGATGCCGAAGTCGTAGGCCACCACGTGCAGGGGGCCGGACCCGCTGCGGTAGGGCTCGCCGGTGGTGACGGTGGCGACCAGGTCGACGCCGTCGGTGCCGGGCTCGGCCAGGGCCGCCTCCTTGAGCGCCGTCTCGCCCGCCGTCCCGAACGCGCACGGCATCGACCCCGCCTCGCGGATGTGGCGGGTGAGGCGGCGGGTGTCGACGCCGGTGATCCCCGGCACTCCGTGGCGGCGCAGGTAGCCGTCGAGGTCCTCCGACGCCCGCCAGTTCGAGGGCCGCCGGGTCAGGTCGCGCACGACCACGCCCCGGCAGAAGGGGCGGCTGGCCTCGGCGTCGATCGGGTTCACGCCGTAGTTGCCGATGTGGGGGTAGGTGAAGGCGATCACCTGGCCGGCGTAGGACGGGTCGGTCAGCACCTCCTGGTAGCCGGCCAGCACGGTGTTGAACACCACTTCGCCGGTGGCCACCCCGCCGGGGGGCGCGGCCCCGAACGCCTCGCCCTCGAAGGTGGTGCCGTCGGCCAGGACGAGCAGCGCCTCCCGCTCGGTCATCGCTGCGCCTCCCCGTCCACCACGACCGGTTCGCCCCGCAGCAGCGTGTGGCGCACCCGGCCGGTGAGCTTGCGGCCCGCGTAGGGCGTGTTGCGGCTGCGGCTGGCGAGGCGGTCGGGCTCCACCACCCACACCGCCGCCGGGTCGATCACGCACAGGTTGGCGGGCCGGCCCTCGGCGATGGGGCCGCCGTGGCCCTGGTCGAGGCGGGCGATGCGGGCCGGCTGCCAAGACATCAGGGCCAGCGCCCGCCCCACGGGCAGGCCCACGGCGGTGAGCACCACCGCCAGCGCCGTCTCCAGCCCCAGCATGCCGGGCGGGGCGGAGTCGAAGGGGCGCTCCTTGTCCTCCTGGGCGTGGGGCGCGTGGTCGGTGGCGACGGCGTCGATGGCGCCGTCGGCCAGGCCGGCCCGCACCGCCTCCACGTCGGCCGGTGGCCGCAGCGGCGGGTTGACCTTGAACACCGGGTCGTAGGACGCCACCGCCTCGTCGGTGAGGCTGAGGTGGTGGGGCGTGGCCTCGGCGGTGACCGGCACGCCGTCGGCCTTGGCCGCCCGCACGAGGGCGACGGAGCCGGCGGTGGACAGATGCTGGAAGTGGACACGGGCGCCGAGGTGAGCGGTCCGGCGGGCCAGGGCGATGTCCCGCATCACCATGAGCTCCTCGGCCTCAGAAGGGACGCCGGGGATGCCCAGGCGGCTCGACCACTCCCCCTCGTGCATGTGCCCGCCGGCGGCCAGCTGCTCGTCCTCGCAGTGCTGGGCGAGGGTGACGCCCAGGGCGGAGGCGTACTCCAGGGCCCGGCGCATGAGACGGGCGTCCTGCACCCCCCGGCCATCGTCGGTGAAGAGGCGCACGCCCAGCCCCGCCATCTCGGCCAGCGGCGCCAGCTCCTCTCCCCGGCGGCCCTTGGTGATGGCCCCTGCCACCCGCACCTCGCACAGCGCCCGCTCGCCCAGCTCCAGCACCTCCCTGACCACCCCGGCGCTGTCTACGGCGGGCTCGGTGTTGGGCATGGCGACGACGGCCGTGTAGCCGCCCAGGGCGGCCGCCCGCGAGCCCGTCTCGACCGTCTCCGCCTCCTCCCGGCCGGGCTGGCGGAGGTGGGTGTGGATGTCGACCAGGCCGGGCGCCACCACGCACCCGCCGGCGTCGAGCACGGTGGCGCCGGCGGCCGGCTCGATGCCGGCGGCGACGGCGGCCACCTGGCCGTCGCGGACCAGCACGTCGGCCCGCCGCTCGCCGGTGGCGTCGACCACCAGGCCTCCCCGGATGAGCAGGTCGCGCACGTCAGGCCGCCGGGGTGGAGCCGAGGAGCAGGAACAGGACGGCCATGCGCACCGCCACCCCGTTGGCCACCTGCCGGGTGACCACCGACGACGGCAGGTCGGCCACCTCGGCGGCGATCTCCACGCCCCGGTTCATGGGGCCGGGGTGCATCACCAGGGCGTCGTCGAGCAGGAGGGCGGCCCGCCGCCGGGTGAGGCCGTAGCCGGCGGTGTACTCCCGCAGCGACGGGAGCAGGGCCTCGGTCTGGCGCTCGGCCTGGAGGCGCAGGAGGTAGACCACGTCGGCCTTGGGCAGCACGTCGTCGAGGTCGGAGGAGGCGGTGACGGGCCAGCCGTGGAGGCTGGGGGGCAGCAGCGTGGGCGGGGCCACCAGCGTGACCTCCGCCCCCAAGGTGCTGAAGGCCAGCACGTTGGAGCGGGCCACCCGGGAGTGCTTCACGTCCCCGACGATGGCGACGCGCAGGCCTTCGAGCGAGCCCCGGGCCCGGCGGATCGTGTAGCAGTCGAGCAGGGCCTGGGTAGGGTGCTCGTGCCAGCCGTCGCCGGCGTTGATCACCGAGCAGCTCACCCACGAGGCCACCTGCCACGGCACGCCCGCCGACGAGTGGCGGACGACGAGGGCGTCTACGCCCATGGCCTCGATCGTCTCCACCGTGTCGCGCAGCGACTCGCCCTTGCCCACCGACGACCCGCCCACAGCGAAGTTCATGACGTCGGCCGACAGCCGGCGGGCCGCCGTCTCGAACGACAGGCGGGTGCGGGTTGACCCCTCGTAGAACAGCGACACCACCGTCTTGCCCCGCAGGGCGGGCACCTTGGGGATGGCCCGCTCGCTCACCTCCACGAAGGAGTCGCTGACGGCCATGACCTCCTCGATGCCGTCCCGGCCCAGGTCGGCCACCGACAGCAGGGAGGCCGTCACTTCTGCACGGTCCCGAGATCTACTCCGTCCTCCCGCACGTCGACCACCTCGTCGCGGCGGGTGGGAAGGTTCTTGCCCACGTAGTCGGGGCGGATGGGCAGCTCCCGGTGGCCCCGGTCGACGAGCACGGCCAGCTGCACCGCCCGGGGCCGGCCGTAGTCGTTGAGGGCGTCGAGGGCGGCCCGCACGGTACGGCCGGTGAACAGCACGTCGTCTACCAGCACGACCACCTTGCCGGTTAGGTCGAAGGGGATGTCGGTCACGGCCTCGGGCATCACCGGCCGCAGGCCGATGTCGTCGCGGTAGAAGGCCACGTCGAGCGTCCCGACGGGGACGTCGCTGCCCTCGATGGTGGCCAGGGCCTCGGCCAGCCGCCGGGCCAGGGGGACTCCCCCCGTCTGCAGGCCCACGAGCACCACGCCCTCGAGGCCGTGGTTGCGCTCGACCACCTCGTGGGCGATGCGGGTGATGGCCCGCCGCAGGTCGCCGGCGTCCATGACCTGGGAGCGGGCAACGAAAACGCCCCGCAGCGGGGGCGTGGCCGAACGCTCTCGAATGCCCAAGCGGGACTCCTCTGCTCCGTGCCGGCCTCTCCGGACCGGCCTTAACGGCTCT
>DATLGZ010000078.1:0-8190 GCA_035540235.1 Acidimicrobiales bacterium
TCCCGGGACTCCAGGAGCTGCCCGACGGCCCTCCCTCACCCGACGCCACCCTGCCCCACCCCGGCCCGTCGCCGGTGACGCTCAACCCCACCGACCTGTTCGCCACCGGGACGGTGCCGCCCGACGCGCCGGGAGGGGGCGGGCTGCCCGCCGTCGCCCGCAGCTTCACGTTCGTCCTTCCCGAGAGCGGCGACTACCCCTACGTGTGCCTCTACCACCACGCCAGCGCCATGGCCGGGTTGATCAGGGTGGCGTGAGCAGGGCCACGATCTCCTCGCCGTAGAGCTCCAGCTTGGTGGGGCCGATGCCGGGAAGCGCCCGCAGCTGCTGGAGGGTCTGGGGGTGGGCCACCGCGATGCCGCGCAGGTAGCGGTCGGGCAGCACCACGTAGGCGGGCACCTTGTCCCGGCGGGAGCGTTCGAGCCGCCACGCCCGTAGGGCCGCCTCCCGAGCCTCGGCCTCCGGACTCAGAGCGGGCTCCGGCGCGGCCGCCACGCGCGGGCGCCCACCCCGCGCCGGCGTGACCCCGGCGGTGGCGTAGGCGGCGGTGAGGTGGGCGGCGGTGGTGGCAGCCGTGGCCGGCGCGGCGGCGGAGCCGTCGAGCTCGGGAAGGAAGGGGCTGGGGCGGGAGGCGTCGGCGAGCAGGACCACGTCGGTGCGGCCCCGGGTGATGGCCACATGGAGGACGCGGCGCTCCTCCTCCACGTCCAGGGCCAGCCGGTGGGGCAGGAGGCCGGCGGTCACGCCGAACACCGCCACCCGGTCCCACTCCCGGCCCTTGACCCGGTGGATGGTGGACAGGGTCACGCCCCCCGGCGCCGTCTCGCGGTGGAACACGCTGCGCAGCCACGGCTCGAAGGTGGCGGGGTCAGGGTGGAGGTCGGCGACCTGGAGGAGGGCCTCGAGGTCGTCGAGGTGGCTGGAGCCGCCGTCGCCCGCCCGCGACGAGTCCAGCAGGCCCATGGCCCCGCCCAGGCCCACCTTGTCCTTGACCACGGCCAGCACGTCGCGCGTCGTGCCGGTGGCGGCGGCGTCGGCGACCAGCCGCAGGTCGTCTACGAGGGCGACCACCTTGGCCGCCACCTTGTCGTCGTCGAGGCGGTCGGCGATGGCCAGGAGGCGGTCGAGGTCGAGCCGGCCCCGGAGCCACTTGGGGAACCACTGCGGGAAGCCGCGGGACGGCCGGCGGTAGACCTCGACCACGTCGGCCCCCTCGACGTGGTGCGGGTCGGCGGCGATGCGGAGGTAGGCCAGGGCGGCCCGCACGCCGGTGCGGTCGAGCACGTCGGGTCGCAGCACCGAGTCCACCGGCACGCCCGCCTCGGTCAGGGCGACGTGGGGCGCCAGCAGCAGCGAGTTGACCCGGGTGAGGACCGCCACCGACGCCGGCTCGCCGGCGCCGAGCCACCCCTGCACCACCGCCGCCAGCGCCACCGCTCCCTCCGAGGGAGGGTGGTGGCGGAGGGCCAGCGGGGCGGCCGACGCCGACGGGCCCGGGCGGATGGTCTTGCCGACCCGGCGGCGGTTGTAGCCGAGGAGGTGGCGGGCGGCGTCGACCACACCCGTGGAGCACCGGTAGTTCACCTCCAGGGCGTGGGTGGCGGCGCCCGGGAAGTACCGGTCGAAGTCGACGAGGAAGCGGGGGTCGGCGCCGGCGTGGCCGTAGATGACCTGGTCGTCGTCGCCCACGCCGAACACGTCGAGGGCGGGCGACGCCAGCAGCCGCAGCAGCAGCACGTGGGCGGGGGTGAGGTCCTGGAACTCGTCGACCAGCAGGTGGCGGCAGCCGGCCTGCTCCCGGCGGCGGAAGGCGCCCCCGGCCAGCAGGGCCTCGATGGCGGCGTACACCTGCTCGTCGAAGTCGACCACGCCCCGGTCCGCCAGCTCGCGGCGGAAGCGGGGGAAGGCGTCGGCCAGGCCGGGGACGTCGTCCCGCGCCTCCTCCACCACGGCGGGGTCACGCAGGCCCAGGCGCACGAGGGAGAGGGCTTCGAGGTACGGGCCCATGGGGTCGGTGTTGAGGCGACGCTGCGGGCGGGGGACGAGGCCCTCGACGATGCGGCGCACCTCGCGCTCCTCCAGCACGCCCGGCGCCCGGCCGCCGCCGGCGCGGGCCAGGACGGCCAGGCCCAGGGCGTTGAGGGTCTGGGCCCGGGGCCGGAAGGCGGCCGTGCGCTCCTCCAGCTCGAGCTGGGCCTTCTTGTTGTAGGCCACGGCCAGCACGACCTCCCGCTCGACGCCCCGGTCGACGATCAGGTGGCGGAGGCGCTCGGTGAGCACACGGGTCTTGCCCGAGCCGGCGGGGGCGAGGATGCGGGCCGGCCCCGCGCCGTGGGCTACCGCCTCCAGCTGGTCGGGGGCAAGGTCGGCCGCCGGTGGCGCGGGCGGCGGCGCCGGCTCCAGCCGGCCCAGCTCCACCGTCTCGGCGTGCACGACGGCCACGGTCGGGTTCCCGCCGGCGACCGGGCCGCGCGGGCCGCCGTCGACCCACGCCGGCCGGCCGCCGGGCAGCACCACGTCGGCGGGGCCGCCGGCCGCCGCCCCCAACCGCTGGGCCTTCCGCCCCCACCACCAGACCGGCTCACCGGCCGCCCGGGCGTCGTAGTTGTTGGCCCACACGAGGAAGTGGAGGCGGTCGGCCAGGAGCTCGAACGAGGGGCCCAGCGTCCACGGCTCGGCCGCCACCGAGGCGGGCTCGCGGAAGCGGGCGGGATCGACGGCCAGGGCCACCACCACCGGCGCCCGCCCCACCCAGGCCCGGTGGAGCAGCTCGACGGTCGGGGCCGGGTCGGCCAGCACGGCCTCGTCGACGGTGACGACCGGGGCGCCGTCCCATGCCGCCGGCACCGCCCCTCCGGCGAGGACGACGACGCCCCGCCCCAGCGGCGCAGCTATCGATCGACCTCGCCCATGACAGGGTCGACGGTGGAGATGATGGCGACGGCGTCGGCCAGCAGGCCCCCCCGCATCATGTGGGGCATGGCCTGGAGGTTGACGAACGAGGGGCCGCGCACGTGGAGGCGGTAGGGCTTGGCCGACCCGTCCGACACGATGTAGTGGGCCAGCTCGCCCCGAGGCGACTCCACCGCGCAGTAGACCTCGCCCTCGGGCACCTTGAAGCCCTCGGTGAAGATCTTGAAGTGGTGGATGAGCGCCTCCATGGACTCGTCGATGCGGGCCCGGGGCGGGGGCGTGACCTTCTTGTCCTGGGACTTGTAGTCGCCCCGCGGCATGGCGTCGAGGCACTGCTCGACGATCTTCAGCGACTCCCGCATCTCGTCGAGCCGGATGGCGTAGCGGTCGAACGTGTCGCCGTACGTGCCGGCGATCACGTCGAAGTCCACCTTGTCGTAGAAGAGGTAGGGCATGTCCTTGCGGAGGTCCCACGCCACGCCCGTGGAGCGGAGGATGGGGCCGGTGATGCCCAGGGCCATGCACTCAGCGGCGGTGATGACGCCCACGCCCTGGCTCCGCTCCTGGAAGATGGGCTGGCCGGAGAGCAGCCTGTCGTACTCGTCGAGCCGCTTGGGCACCGTCTCGAGGATGTGGCGCACGTCCTCCTGCCAGCCATCGGGCAGGTCGGCGGCCACGCCGCCGGGGCGGATGTAGTTGTGGTTCATCCGCAGCCCCGAGCACTTCTCGAAGAAGGCGAGGATCATCTCCCGCTCGCGGAAGCCGTAGATCATCATGGACACCGCCCCCAGGTCCATGCCGTTGGTGGCCATCCACAGGCAGTGGGACGAGACGCGGTTGAGCTCGCACAGCATCATGCGGATCCAGGTGGCCCGCTCGGGGACCTCGATGCCGAGCAGCTCCTCCACCGCCAGGGCGAAGGCCAGCTCGTTGAACATCGGGGACGTGTAGTCCATGCGGGTGACGTTGGTGGGGCCCTGGAGGTAGGTGAGCTCCTCGGCCTGCTTCTCCATGCCGGTGTGGAGGTAGCCGATGACGGGCTTGACCGCCAGGACCGTCTCACCGTCGAGCTCGAGCATGAGCCGCAGCACACCGTGGGTGCTGGGGTGCTGCGGCCCCATGTTGATGATCATGTGGTCGTCGGTGGTGCGCACCTCTTCGACCGCCTCGGGCAGGTGCGGCAAACGCAGGACCGCTCCCGGCTCCCGCAGGGCCTCCACCCCGCACGCCGCGCTGTCGGTGCCGGTGGCAGTCATCGGGGCTGGGGTGCGCCCTTGAACTGCACCGGGATGCGACCGACCCCGTAGTCCTTGCGCAGGGGGTGACCCTCCCAGTCGTCGGGCATGAGCAGGCGGGCCAGGTCGGGGTGGCCGGTGAACACGATGCCGAACATGTCGTAGGCCTCCCGCTCCATGAGGTCGGTGCCGGGGTGCAGCTCGTAGAGCGACGGCAGCCTGGGGTCGGACTCGGGCACCTGCACCCGCAGGCGGATGCGCCGGCCCGCCCCGCTCGGGCCGGGCAGGCCCGCCTCCATGGAGAGAAGGTTGACGACGACCTCGAACCTCTCCGGTTCGACGCCCTCGGGCAGCGGCCGGCCGGCGTGGACCAGGTAGTCGACGGCCGTCAGGTCGACGCACATGCGGAAGCCGTCGTCGCGCAGGGCCCGCACCAGGTCGAGGTAGCTGGCGCGGTCGGGGTGGACGACGAGCTGGCCCCGGAAGCGCGACGTGGGCGCGCCGTGGATGCGCTCGTCCTGGAAGCTGTCCTGAGCGGGGACCTCGCCGGCGTCGGGCGGCTTGGCGTCGCTCACCGGGGCGTGGCCACCGCCACCGGCCGCTCCACGTGGATGCCGGCGCCGGCGCCCGACTCGGCCCGGCGGCGGGTGATCTCACCGGTGCGGATGAGCTCGTGCAGGGTGAGGATGGAGTGGAGCAGGGTCTCCGGCCCGGGCGGGCAGCCGGGGCTGTAGACGTCGACGGGCACCACCTGGTCGACCCCCTGGACGATGGCGTAGTTGTTGAACATGCCTCCCGAGGAGGCGCACACCCCCATCGAGATGACCCACTTGGGCTCCATCATCTGGTCGTAGACCTGGCGGAGCACGGGGGCCATCTTCTGCGACACCCGGCCGGCCACGATCATCAGGTCGGCCTGGCGGGGAGAGGCCCGGAACACCTCCATGCCGAAGCGGCCCAGGTCGAAGTGGGCCGCCCCCGTGGCCATCATCTCGATGGCGCAGCAGGCGAGGCCGAAGGTGGCGGGCCACACGCTGTTGCGGCGGGCCCACTTCACCAGGTCCTCGATGCGACCGGTGAGGAAGTTGTGGTTGAGGTCCTCGAGGCCCATGGGTCAGGCGGCCTCGCCGGGGGTGGCCGTCGCCGCCCGGGACGGCACCCGCTTGACGGTGGTGCGGGCCGAGCGCTCGGCGGTGGCCCTCGCCTCGGCCGGCCCCGCCGGGCGGATGCGCCGGGCCGGTCCCCAGTCGAGGGCCCCGTTGCCCAGCAGGTAGACGAACGAGACGAACACGACTAGGGAGAAGACCAGCATCTCCGCCAACCCGAACGCCCCCAGCGAGCGGTAGATGACCGCCCACGGGTAGAGGAAGATGATCTCGATGTCGAAGATGATGAAGATCATCGCCACCAGGTAGAACTGCACCGGGAAGCGGCCGGGCGCGGTGGTGGGCACGATCCCCGACTCGTAGGGCGCCGACTTGGCCTGGGTCGGCCGGCGCGGCGCCACCAGCCTGGAGGCCACGAAGGACACGGCGGCGAAGAGCGCCGCGAGCACCAGCATCGCGAGGAGCGGCAGGTACTGATCCATCGGTGCTCCCACTCTAGCGGGGGCCGGGCAGGCCTCCCCGGCGAGCCCCTCCTGGCCGCCGGGCTACCTCCCGACGGGCTCCAGGGTGCGGGGCGAGCCCGCCTCCGACTCGGCCTCCTTGCGGGCCCACGCTTCCTTGTCCCGCACGTGGAGCTGGTAGCAGAACAGGCCGAAGATGATCGTCGAGGCGATGGCGAAGATGGCGGGGTTGAGCCGCTTGGCCCCCAGGTCGCGCAGGAGGATCACCGCCACCGGCTCGGCGCCCGGGTCGGCCACCATCCGGGCCGGCCCGCCCGCCGGGTTCGGCTCCTCTATCGCCGGCTGCGCCTGCACGACCAGGTAGTTGGGCTTGTGGAACACGTCGAACGGACGGAAGTTGAGGCCGAGGGGGCCGTAGGTCTCACCACCACGCTGGAAGGCTCCGACGATCACGTACTCGTTGGGGCTGCGGAACGGCCCCTGGCCGCCCTCGGCCGGAGCCAGGATGCCGTCGACGGTGGGGGCGGCGTCGGCCAGCTCGGCGTCGTCGAGGTCGAGGCTGTTCCAACCCTGGGGGAAGCCCCTCAGCACCTGGCGCTGGGATGCGGCCAGGTCGCCGGAAACGATGCCCTGGCTCTGCCACGAGGGGTCGGGCCCCACCGGGCCCTGGGCGTAGCCCCACCATACGAAGCCCATGGTGGCCATCCAGCCGAACAGACCGGCGCCGGCCAGGAGGAAGCCCATGCGGGCGCCCACGTTGGTGGCCAGGATGGCGTAGCACGACCCGCACAGGATGAGCACCGACAGGATGACGTAGAGCGCGCCCTTGACCTCCGGCTCCCAGGTGAGGGCGGCGAGCACGTCGGTCACGGGAGGCTCCGTTCGTAGTCGACGATGGCCTGGATCTGCTCCCGCGTCAGCTCGTTCTCGAAGAACGGCATCCGCCCCGAGCTCACGCCCCGGACCCCGTAGGCGTCGCCGAACTCGGCGGTCTCGGCGATCCACTGGTAGTGCAGCTCGGGCGTGGGGAACTGGCGGAGCGTGGCGCCGGCGGTCAGGGCGGGCCCGAAGGCGCCGCCGCCGGGCAGCCCGGGCTCGCCGTAGGTGAAGCCCTGGGTGTGGCAGCGGGCGCAGAAGGCGTCGTACAGCTGCTGGCCGTCGGTGCCGTAGCGCTCGAGGTGCTCGGCCTGCACCTCACGGGCGTTGCGGGTGAGGTGGGTGAGGTAGGCGATCAGGTCGTTGATCTGCTGGTCGTTCATGGGGCCGCCACCGTCGACGCCCCACGCCGGCATGGGGGTGTTGGGCCGGCCGTAGATGAGGATGGTGCGCACCTCTTCCGGCCGGTAGCGCAGCATCACGGTGTCGAGCCGGGGCGCCACCCACTGGACCTGCTGGATGTTGTCGGGGTTGGTCGGGTCGGTGATGGTGTACGACGCCACGCCGCCCACCCCCTCTCGGCCGTGGCAGGCGTCGCAGCCGAAGTGGGGCTCCCGGGGCGTGGGAGGGTCACCGGGGAAGGTCTCGTACAGCTCCTTGCCCCGCTTGATGGCCTCCTCGTGGAAGTAGGCGGTGCCCCGGTCGAAGCCCGCTCCCGCCTGGCGGAACGGCTCCCGCATCCAGTAGGCGGGCAGCCCCACGGCGAGGATGGCCAGGCACGCGAAGGCCCACCACAGGAAGCGGGTGAGGCGGGGGCCCTCGAGGACCTCGTCGGAGTAGTACGGCTTGCGGTTGGGAGCGACCTCCATCTCGGAGCCGGGCACGTAGGTGCGGCGGGCCGTGCTGATCAGGTAGATCACCCAGCCCAGCAGCAGGAGGAGGACGACGATCGCCGCCACCCGGCGCTGCGAGATGGCCGCGAGGAGAGGCAGGGGCATCAATGTCCGCCCGCCACTTGGCCGATGCAGTGCGGGCCCTCGGACTCCTGGCCGGTGGTGTTGGTGCCGATGGGCGGGCCGGCGATGATGAGGCCGGTGTCGACGGTGACGATACCGCCGTCGACGCTGACCTGGAAGCGGTCGAGGCCGCGGGGCGCGGGGCCGGCCTTGTGCTCGCCCACCCGGTTGTACTGCGAACCGTGGCACGGGCACTCGAACCACTGAGAGGTGGTGCACCAGGGCACCCGGCAGCCGAGGTGGACGCACTTCTGGTAGAGGGCGACGAAGCCCGCCTCGTAGCCCTCGACCACCGCTGAGTAGGCGGGCACGTTCTGGGCGGCGGCCACCGCCTCCTGCGGGTAGGGGTTGAGGTAGAAGCGGCCGGCGGCGTTGTAGAACGGCTCCCGGGTCTGGGCGATCTGGCCCAAGACGTCCTCCACGCTCCCGGCCCGGATCTTGGCCCCGAACCCGCCCGTGAGGGTGGGCCACAGCATGGCCAGCGACGCCCCGCCGAAGCCGGTGATGCCCAGGAGCATGCCGGTGACGATGCCGCGGTTGAGCACCTGGCGGCGGGTGACGCCCAGCGTCTCCTCGTCGGGGA
>DATLGZ010000079.1:0-9163 GCA_035540235.1 Acidimicrobiales bacterium
CCATCCAACCCAGCACCGCCCGCCTCGTCACTGCCACCACGGCCCTGCCCCTCCCCGCTGCACGGTGTCGTCGCGGTCAACGACAACAACACCAGCTTGCCACGCGGGGAGGGCTCAGGCCATGGGCAATCTCAGCTGGCGGCGTCCTCGGGGTTGGCTTCGGCTCCGAAGTAGCTCGGTTCGTAGCCAGCGTCGGCCCCGTTGCCGTCGCCGCCGCCGGCCCGATCCGTCTGGTCAGTGCCCAGGTTGGCCAGCCAGGCGGCCAGGTCCTGGTCCTGATCGGACGAGTAGTACTGCAGCGGCTCGTAATCGGGCGCCACGACCTCGAAGCCGCGGTACTTGACCATCCCCGTGCCGGCGGGGATGAGCTTGCCGATGATGATGTTCTCCTTGAGGCCGAGGAGCTGGTCGCGCTTGCCCTCGATGGCCGCCTCGGTGAGGACCCGGGTGGTCTCCTGGAACGAAGCCGCCGACAGCCACGAATCCGTGGCCAGGGACGCCTTGGTGATCCCCATGAGCTCGGGACGGCCCTCGGCCGGGGTCTTGCCCTCCTGCACCAACTGGCGGTTGACCTCGGCGTAGATCCGGGAGTCGACCCGCTCGCCGGGCAGGAACTCGGAGTCGCCCGCCTCCGCCACCGACACCCGGCGCAGCATCTGGCGGACGATCAGCTCGATGTGCTTGTCGTGGATCGACACGCCCTGCTCCCGGTAGACCTGCTGCACCTGGTCGACCAGGTACTGCTGGGTCTCGCGGATGCCCTTGATCTCGAGCAGCTCCTTGGGGTCCTTGGGGCCCTCGACCAGGGCGTCGCCGGCGGCCACGTCCTGGCCGTCGCGCACCAGCAGGCGGCTCAGGTCGCGCTGGGAGATGGGGTAGGCGTCCTCGTTGCCGTCGTCGCCCACGATGGTGATGGTGCGGCCCTTGACCTCGTCGTCGACCATGCGCACCACGCCCGAGGTGCGGGCGAGCACCGCCTTGCCCTTGGGCGTGCGGGCCTCGAACAGCTCGACGACACGGGGCAGGCCGTGGGTGATGTCGGTCTCGGCGATGCCTCCGGTGTGGAAGGTCCGCATGGTGAGCTGGGTACCCGGCTCGCCGATCGACTGGGCGGCGATGACACCGACCGCCTCCCCCATCTCGATCAACTTGCCGGTGGCCATCGACCGGCCGTAGCAGACGGCGCACACGCCCACCGCCGCCTCGCAGTTGAGGACCGAGCGCACCCGCACCCGGGTGACGTTGGGGTCTTCGCGCAGCAGCCTCAGCTCCGACTCGCCCACCTGGGTGGCGGCCTCCAGCACGTCACCCGTGGACAGCGTCACCGGCTCCACCAGGGCCCGGCCGAACAGGCGGGTGTCGAGGTTGTAGCGGCGGCCGGGCTCGTCGGGCTTGACGTTCTCCAGCCAGATGCCCCGGACCGTGCCGCAGTCGTGCTCACGCACGATCAGCTCCTGGGCCACGTCGACCAGCCGGCGGGTGAGGTAGCCGGAGTCGGCGGTGCGCAGGGCGGTGTCGGCCAGGCCCTTGCGGGCGCCGTGGGTGGAGATGAAGTACTCGAGGACCGACAGGCCCTCGCGGAAGTTGGACTTGATGGGCCGGGGGATGATCTCGCCCCGGGGGTTGGCCACCAGCCCTCGCATGCCGGCGATCTGGGTCACCTGCATGACGTTGCCCCGGGCCCCCGACCCCACCATCATGTCGATGGGGTTGAAGGAGATGGCGCCCAGCGTCTTCTCCATGGCCCGGCGCACCTCCTGGGTGGCGTTGGTCCAGATCTCGACTTCCTTCTGGCGCCGCTCGTCGTCGGTGATGATGCCCCGGCGGAACTGGCTCTCGACCTTCTCCGCCTCCTTCTCGGTGCGGTCGAGGATGTGCTGCTTCTCCGACGGCGTCTTCACGTCGTCCATCGAGATGGTCAGGCCGGAACGGCTGGCGAACCGGAAGCCGAGGTCCTTGATGGCGTCGAGGCTCTGGGCCACGACCGCCTTGGGGTACTCGGCCACCAGCTTCTCCACCATGTCGGTGATCGTCCGCTTCTTGACCGACTGGGTTACGAACCCGTAGTTGGCGCAGAAGTCGGGCGGCAGGGCGGCCTCGAGGAACAGCCGGCCGGCGGTGGTGTCGCGGTAGAGGGGCTTGCCGTCGCCGTCGAGCTCGCCGGTCTGGATGCCGATCCTGGCGTGCAGCGAGATGTCGCGGCTGTCGTAGGCCTGCTCCACCTCCCACAGGTGGCGGAACCGGCGACCCTCGCCCAGGGCGCCGTCGGTCTCCTCGGTGAGGTAGTAGATGCCGATCACCATGTCCTGGCTCGGCACGGTGAGCGGGCGACCGTGGGCGGGCGACAGCACGTTGTTGGCCGACAGCATCAGGATGCGGGCCTCGGCCTGGGCCTCGGCCGACAGGGGCAGGTGCACGGCCATCTGGTCGCCGTCGAAGTCGGCGTTGAAGGCGGCGCACACCAGCGGGTGGATCTGGATGGCCTTGCCCTCGACCAGGACGGGCTCGAACGCCTGGATGCCGAGGCGGTGCAGCGTGGGGGCCCGGTTGAGGAAGACCGGGTGCTCCTTGATGACCTCCTCGAGAACGTCCCACACCTGGGGGCGCCGGCGCTCGACCATGCGCTTGGCCGACTTGATGTTCTGGGCCAGCTCGGTGTCGACCAGCCGCTTCATGACGAAGGGCTTGAACAGCTCCAGGGCCATGAGCTTGGGCAGGCCGCACTGGTGCAGCTTGAGGGTGGGGCCGGCGACGATGACGGAGCGGCCCGAGTAGTCGACCCGCTTGCCCAGGAGGTTCTGGCGGAAGCGGCCCTGCTTGCCCTTGAGCATGTCGGAGAGGGACTTGAGGGGGCGGTTGCCCGGGCCGGTGACGGGGCGGCCCCGGCGGCCGTTGTCGAACAGTGCGTCGACCGCCTCCTGGAGCATCCGCTTCTCGTTGTTGACGATGATCTCGGGGGCGCCGAGGTCGAGGAGGCGCTTCAGCCGGTTGTTGCGGTTGATGACCCGGCGGTAGAGGTCGTTGAGGTCGGAGGTGGCGAAGCGGCCGCCGTCGAGCTGCACCATGGGGCGCAGGTCGGGCGGGATGACGGGGACGGCGTCCAGGATCATGGCCGAAGGGTCGTTGACCCGCCGGCCGGTGTTCTCGTCGCGCCGGTTGAAGGCGGTGACGATCTTCAGCCGCTTGATCGCCTTCTGCTTGCGCTGGGCCGACAGGGGGCGGCGCCCGTCGGTGGCGTCGATGGCGTCGCGGAGCTTGACCTCCTCGGTGTCGAAGTCGATCTCGCCGATGAGCTGGGCGATGGCGTCGGCGCCCATGCCGCCCCGGAAGTAGTCGCCGTAGCGGTCCTTGAGCTGCCGCCAGACGACCTCGTCCTCGATGATCTTGCGGGCGAAGAGGTCGCGGAACTCGTCGAAGGCCCGCCGGGCGAGATCGAGCTCGGCCTGGGCCCGCTCCCGGATCTGGGCGACCTCCTTGTCGGCGATGCGCTGGCGGGCCTTGACCTCGGAGTCCTTGGCGCCCGCCGTCTCGAGCTCCTCGACCTCCTCCTCCAGCTGCTTGAACCGCCGGTCGATGTCGAGGTCGCGCGACCGCTCGATCTCGGCCAGCTCCTCGTTGAGCTCCGCCTCCAGCTCGGGCAGGTCGGCGTGGCGCTTCTCGTCGTCGGTCCAGGTGACGAGGTTGGCGGCGAAGTAGATGACCTTCTCCAGCTGCTTGGCCTTCAGCTCCTCACGCGGCTCGGTGCCCATGAGCAGGTAGGCGAGCCAGCTGCGGGTGCCGCGGAGGTACCAGATGTGCACGACGGGAGCGGCCAGCTCGATGTGGCCCATGCGCTCCCGGCGCACCTTCGAGCGCGTGACCTCCACCCCGCAGCGCTCGCAGATGATGCCCTTGAACCGGACGCGCTTGTACTTGCCGCAGTAGCACTCCCAGTCCTTGGTGGGACCGAAGATCTTCTCGCAGAACAGCCCATCCTTCTCGGGCTTGAGGGTGCGGTAGTTGATGGTCTCCGGCTTCTTGACCTCTCCGTTGGACCACGTGCGGATCGAGTCCGCGGTGGCCAGCGCTATTCGAAGCTGATCAAAGTTGTTGACGTCGAGCACTTAACCCTTCTCTCTCCCCATGAACGTCGTGACAACGGAGGCGTCGGGATGGCCGCCGGGCAATCAGAAGACCCCGCGCTCGGCTCGCCGGCGCTCGTCCTCTTCGTCTGAACCACGCTCGGGCCGCGACAGGTCGATGCCCAGCTCCTCGGCCGTCCGGAAGACGTCTTCGTCCAGTTCACGCATCTCGATCTCCTCGCCGGTGGTGGACAGCACCTCCACGTTGAGGCACAGGCTCTGCATCTCCTTGATGAGCACCTTGAACGACTCGGGGATGCCCGGCTCGGGGATGTTCTCGCCCTTGACGATGGCCTCGTAGACCTTGACCCGGCCCAGCACGTCGTCGGACTTGATGGTGAGCAGCTCCTGGAGGGCGTAGGCCGATCCGTAGGCCTCCAGCGCCCACACCTCCATCTCGCCGAACCGCTGGCCGCCGAACTGCGCCTTCCCGCCCAGCGGCTGCTGGGTGATCATCGAGTAGGGGCCGGTCGAGCGGGCGTGGATCTTGTCGTCGACCAGGTGCAGCAGCTTCAGGATGTAGACGTATCCGACCGTGATGGGCTGGTCGTAGGTCTCCCCCGTGCGGCCGTTGAAGAGGGTGGTCTTGCCGTCGGCCTGGATGAGGCGCTCGCCGTCGGGCCCCTCCGGGTTGATGGTCTCCAGCAGCTGCCTGATGGTGGGGTTGCGGCCCGACTCGTCGAGCTCGTCCCAGTGGGCGCCGTCGAAGACCGGCGAGGCGATCCACACCGCCGGCTCGGTCACCGGCCGGGTCTTGCGGGCGGTGGCGTCGGTGGCGGGCTGGGCGTGGTCGGCCTGAGGCCATCCCCACCGGGCGGCGTAGCCGAGGTGGGCCTCCAGCACCTGGCCCACGTTCATCCGGCTGGGCACGCCCAGGGGGTTGAGGATGATGTCGACGGGCGTGCCGTCGGCCAGGTAGGGCATGTCCTCGACGGGCAGGATCTTGGCGATGACGCCCTTGTTGCCGTGGCGGCCGGCCAGCTTGTCGCCCTCGGAGATCTTGCGCTTCTGGGCGACGTAGACCCGCACCAGCTGGTTGACGCCGGGCGCCAGCTCGTGCTGCTCCTCACGGGAGAAGACCTTGACATCGATGACCTTGCCGTTCTCGCCGTGGGGCACCTTGAGGCTGGTGTCTCGCACCTCGCGGGCCTTCTCCCCGAAGATGGCCCGCAGCAGCCGCTCCTCGGGCGTGAGCTCGGTCTCCCCCTTGGGGGTGACCTTGCCCACGAGCACGTCGCCGGGGCCGACCTCGGCGCCGATACGGATGATGCCCCGCTCGTCGAGGTCCTTGAGGATCTCCTCGGAGAGGTTGGGGATGTCGCGGGTGATCTCCTCGGCGCCCAGCTTGGTGTCGCGGGCGTCGACCTCGTGGGCCTCGATGTGGATCGAGGTCAGGACGTCGTCGCGCACCAGGCGCTCGGAGAGGATGATGGCGTCCTCGAAGTTGTAGCCCTCCCACGGCATGAAGGCGACGAGCAGGTTCTTGCCCAGGGCCAGGTCGCCGTTGTGGGTGGAGGGGCCGTCGGCCAGGACGTCGCCCGCCTGCACCCGGTCGCCCTCGCGCACCAGCGGCTTCTGGTTGATGCACGTGCCCTGGTTGGAGCGGCGGAACTTGGCCAGGCGGTAGAACTTGCGGCCCAGGGCGCTGTCGCTCCGCTCGGCCACGGAGGGGGCGCGGCTGGTCTGGCCGCCGTCGTAGTCGACGATCACGTGGTCGCCGGTGACCTCGGCCACCGTGCCCGACCCCTCGGCCAGCAGCACGTCGCCCGCGTCGCGGGCGGCCCGCGACTCGATCCCCGTGCCGATGTAGGGCGCTTCGGCCCGCACCAGGCTGACCGCCTGGCGCTGCATGTTGGCGCCCATCAGGGCCCGGTTGGCGTCGTCGTGCTCGAGGAAGGGGATCATGGCCGTGGCCACCGAGACGATCTGCTTGGGCGACACGTCCATGAGGTCGACCTCGGACGGCGGCACGTAGTCGATCTCGCTGGTGGTGCCGTAGGACGTGCCCGCCGCCCCCACCCGGACGCCGGCGCCCTGGGGCCCGCGCCGCACGAGGACCCGGTCGCCGATGAAGCGGCCCTGGTCGTCGAGGGGGGCGTTGGCCTGGGCGATGACGTACTCCTCCTCCTCATCGGCGGCGAAGTACACGATCTCGTCGGTGACCTGGCCGTCGACCACCTTGCGGTAGGGCGTCTCGATGAAGCCGAAGGCGTTGACCCGGGCGTAGGTGGCCAGCGAGCCGATGAGGCCGATGTTGGGGCCCTCGGGCGTCTCGATGGGGCACATCCGGCCGTAGTGGGACGTGTGGACGTCACGCACCTCGAAGCCGGCCCGCTCCCGCGACAGGCCGCCGGGGCCGAGGGCGGAGAGGCGGCGCTTGTGGGTGAGGCCGTCGAGCGGGTTGGTCTGGCCCATGAACTGCGACAGCTGGCTGGTACCGAAGAACTCCTTGATGGCGGCCACGACCGGGCGGATGTTGATCAGGGTCTGGGGCGTGATGGCCTCGACGTCCTGGGTCGTCATGCGCTCGCGCACCACCCGCTCCATGCGGGACAGGCCGATGCGGACCTGGTTCTGGATCAGCTCGCCCACCGACCGCACCCGCCGGTTGGCGAAGTGGTCCTGGTCGTCGAGGCGGTAGCCGGGCTCGCCGTTGGCCAGGTGGAGGAGGTAGGTGGTGGCGGCCAGGATCTCGGCCGGGCTGAGCACGAACTGCTTCTCGCCCGGGCCCTCGAGGTCGACGTCGAAGATCGAGCGGATGCGGTCGATCTCGGGGCCGAGCTTGCGGTTGAGCTTGTAGCGGCCGACCCGGGTGAGGTCGTAGCGCTTGGAGTTGAAGAAGGCGTTCTCGAAGTAGGCCCGGGCGGCCTCGACCGAGGGAGGCTCGCCGGGACGGGCCCGCTTGTAGATCTCGACCAGCGAGTCGTCGCGCGTGGGCGCCAGGTCGCGCTCCTTCTGCCACTGGCCCTCGAGGAAGTCGAAGTGGCGGACGAAGCGGTCGAGGAACCCGGGGGAGCCCTCCTCGTCGTAACCCAGGGCCCGCAACAGCACGAACAGGCTGAGCCGGCGCTTGCGGGCCACGCGGGTGCCGGCGGTGACGTCCTTGCCCGGCTTCTGCTCGACGTCGAACTCGATCCACTCGCCCCGGTAGGGGTGGATGGTGCCGGTGACGATCGTCTTGGCGTCACGCCCGGGCTGGAAGATGACGCCCGGCGAGCGCACGAGCTGGGAGACGACGACCCGCTCGGTGCCGTTGATGATGAAGGTGCCCTTGTCGGTCATCATCGGGAAGTCCCCCATGAAGACCGTCTGCTCCTTGATCTCGCCCGTGGTCGCGTTCATGAACCGGGCCCGCACGAAGATCGGCGCGGAGTAGGTCATGTCCTTCTCCTTGCACTCCTCCACGGTGAACTTCGGAGGGGGCCGCAGGTCGGGGTCGGACGCGTCGAACTCCAGCTCGAGGCGGAGCTGGCCGGTGAAGTCCTCGATGGGGCTGATGTCGCGGAAAGTCTCCGCCAGCCCGTTGTCGAGGAACCACTTGAACGAGTCCCGCTGGACCGCGATCAGGTCGGGTAGCGGGAGGACCTCATCGAGGTTGGCGAAGGAAACGCGTTCCCGGCCGGAGCTCAAAGTGGCGGCGGGACGAGTGGCCAAAGACCCTCACTCCTTCACGAGTGGCGCCCTTCAGGAGTGGCGCACAGTGGGACGGGTCGTGCGGGCGCGCGCGAGCAGACAGGGGTCTGCGAGAACGCGAACGCGGGGAGGGCACGACAGAGGAGAGATTAGCGCCGGCGACGCGTAGCGTCAAGCCGCGACTTGTCCAGGGGAGAGCATAAAGCAAACGACCTCCACCGTCAATGACGAGCCTTGGTCGCGGCCCCCTAGAGGTCGAGGGCGAAGCTGGCGTCGAGGGTGGCGGTGACCTCCATCTCGCCCGGCTGGACGTCGATGTCGGCCTGGGCCGTGCCGGCGGCCACGGCCCGCATGGGCGTGAAGGGAACGTCCCCTCCGGCCGGCCTGGTGGCGGGCTCGGCGGCCGACACGAGCGGCCCCAGCCGGGCCCCCAGGGTGGCCGCGAAGGCCTCAGCCCGGCGCCGGGCGTCCTCGGCCGCCAGCCGGCACGCCTCGGCGTGGGCGGGGTTGTCCGGCCCGACCGCCCACGCCGGCCCGACCACCCAGGCGGCCGACGCTTCGACCGCCCGGCGGACCAGCTCGCCCACCCCGGCGGCCTCGGCCAGGCGCAGGTGCAGGACGTGAGAGGCCCGGTAGCCCCGGTCGAGCTGGCGGCCGTCCTCCCACGCCAGCTCGCGAGCCACCGTCAGCCCGGTGGTCGACCGGGCGGGGGCAGGCACGGCCAGCTCGTCGAGCACGGCCACCAGCGCGCCGGTGCGGCCGGTCACGTCGGCCAGGGCCTCGGCGATCGAGCGCGAGACCGACGTGACCGTGAAGGCCAGGCGCAGCCGGTCGGGCCGGGCCAGGACGATCCCGGTGCCCCGGACGGTGATGCGCCCGGGGTCCATCCCGGCCGTGCTACTTCAGCTCGACGGTGGCGCCGGCCCCTTCCAGCTGGGCCTTGGCCTTCTCGGCGTCCTCCTTGGACACCTTCTCCAGCACCGCCTTGGGGGCGCTGTCGACAAGGTCCTTGGCCTCCTTGAGGCCCAGGCTGGTGAGGGCCCGTACCTCCTTGATCACCTGGATCTTCTTGTCGCCCACGGCGGCGAGGACGACGTCGAACTCGTCCTGCTCCTCCTCCTCGGGCGCGGCCGCGGCGGCGGCGCCACCGGCGGCGGGCATGGCGGCCACCGGGGCGGCGGCCGTCACCCCGAACTTCTCCTCGAAGTCCTTCAGCAGCTCCGAGAGCTCGAGGACGGTCATGTTGGCGATGCTGTCGAGGATCTCTTCCTTGGTGGCCATGGTGGCTGCTCCTAGCTCTCGGAGGCGGGCGTGTCGGGCGGGGTGTCGGACGGGGCGGCGTCCGCCGGGGCGGCGTCCGCCGGGGCGGCGTCCGCCGGGGCGGCGTCGGCGGGGGCGGCGTCGCCATC
>DATLGZ010000080.1:0-3418 GCA_035540235.1 Acidimicrobiales bacterium
CCGCCCACCCGTAGGCGGCGGCGAAGAAGCCGGGGTCGGGGCGGCGGGTCAGGGGCAGGCCCGCCTCCTCCTCGGTCTGGTTGAGCTCGGCGGCCAGCCTCTCCAGGTCGGCCCAGCGCCGCTTGAAGCGGGCGGTGGGGAACCAGGGCGCCGCCGGCTCGCCCCCTGCCGGCCCCCGGGCCTGGAAGGTGAAGGCCGACGCCAGGGCGGCCACCGCGGTGGGGTCGAGGTCGTCGAACAGGCCGGTGCGCAACGCCTCCGCCACCAGCAGGTCGGCCTCGTGGTAGATGCGGGTGAGCTGGTCGCCGGCGGGGGTGAGCGACCACTCCTCCACGTAGCCCCACGCCTCGAGCACCCGCAGGACCCGGTCGAACTGGCGGGCCAGCGACTCGGTGCGGCCCCGGATGCGCCGCTCCAGGCGGCGCACGTCCTTGTCCAGCCGCTCCGCCCTCTCCAGGGCTCGCAGGTGGCGGCGCCGCTCGGGGCAGGCGTGGACGGGGTGGTCGTGCACGGCCCCGCGGGCAGACCCGTCGCCTTCGCCGTCCTCGCCCGCCGGAGGCGGGGGGCCTCGCCGGGCCGACCCGAGGCGGGCCTTGCCCAGGTTGTCGGCGACGACCCGCTGGAAGCCCGGGCTGCGGGGGGCGTAGGGCGTGGGCAGGTCGACGCGGCCGACCACGGGCGGGGCGTAGCGGAAGTCGCGGGCCGACAGCGACAGGTAGCGGCGGTCGGGGGTGAGCGCCCCCAGGCGCACGTCGCCGCCTCGCCGGTGGGCCATCGAGACCACCGCCACCGGCCCGCCCGACTTCCCGCCGCCCAGCATGAGCACGTCTCCCAGCCGCACCCGCTCGAGCGCCTGGGCCACGGCCGCCGCCGCCGAGGTCGGCCCCCGCCGGCCGGCGGCCGTGTCGGCCTGGTTGGCCCGCTGGAGGGTGTCGCGGTAGTCGGCCACGTCACCCTGCTCGCAGGCCGCCTCCTCGCTGGCGGCGGCCAGCAGCCTCTCGCTCTTCTCTAGCTGGGTCTCCAGCCGCACCACGTCGCGGTCGGCCCGGTACTGGGCGAACGACAGGTTGAGCAGGTGGTGGGCGGCGTCGGGCGGGTAGCGCCGCACCAGGTTGGCGGCCATGTTGTAGGTGGGCCGGAACGACGACGTGAGCGTGTAGGTGCGGGTGGAGGCCAGCCCCGCCACCTGGTCGAAGGGAACCCAGGGCGACCACAGCACGACGGCGTGGCCGACCTCGTCGATCCCCCGCCGCCCGGCCCGCCCCGTGAGCTGGGTGTACTCGCCCGGCGTGAGGAACTCGTGGCGCTCGCCGGTGAACTTCGACAGCTTCTCGATCACGACCGAGCGGGCCGGCATGTTGATGCCGAGGGCCAGCGTCTCGGTGGCGAAGACGACCTTCACCAGCCCCCTGGCGAAGGCCGCCTCCACCGCCTCCTTGAACGGGGGCACCAGCCCGGCGTGGTGGGCGGCCAGACCCGCCTGGAGCCCCGTGACCCACGCCCCGTAGCCCAGCACCCGGAGGTCGTCGTCGGAGAGGCTCTGCACCTTGGCCTCGGCGATGGCGGCGATCTCGGCCCGTTCCTCGGGCGTCGTGAGCCGAAGCCCCGCCCCCACGCACTGGCGCACCGCCTCGTCACAGCCCACCCGGCTGAACAGGAAGTAGATGGCCGGCAGCATCGACTCGTCGGCCAGGCGCTCCACCACGTCGGCCCGGTAGGGGGTGTAGAGGCGGCTGCGGGGCCGGCCTCCCCGCCACCGGTCGCCCGAGCCCCGGGCCGCCGCCGACCCGTCCAGCCGGCTCGCCTCGGGGCTGGGGCGGTCGTCGACGAAGGTGGGCAGCAGGTGCAGCGCCTCCGACTCGCGGTCGCCGACCAGGTAGAGCTGGTTGAGCTGGACGGGCCGCCGCTCCTCTATGACCGCCTCGGTGGGGCCCCGTACCGTGGCGATCCAGTCGGCCAGCTCCTCGGCGTTGGAGACGGTGGCCGACAGGCACACCAGCCCCACCTCGGGCGGGGCGTGGATGATGACCTCCTCCCAGACCGGCCCGCGGTACTCGTCGCCCAGGTAGTGCACCTCGTCGAGGACCACGTAGCGGAGCCCCCGGAGGGTGGGCGAGCCGGCGTAGATCATGTTGCGGAGCACCTCGGTGGTCATGACCACCACCGGGGCGTCGCCGTTTATCGAGTTGTCGCCGGTGAGCAGCCCCACCTTCGAGGGGCCGTGGGCCCGGGCCAGGTCGCCGTACTTCTGGTTGGACAGGGCCTTGAGGGGCGTGGTGTAGAAGGCCTTGCCCCCCTCGGCCACGGCCTTGGCCACCGCGTACTCGGCCACCACCGTCTTGCCCGACCCGGTGGGCGCCGCCACCAGCACCGAGCGCCCCCCGTCGAGGGCGTCGAGGGCCCGCACCTGGAAGGGGTCCAGGGTGAAGGGTTGGGCGGCGGCGAACTCGTCGCGGTTCACCGCTTGAGCAGCCTGCCGATCAGGATGGCCCCCTCGTAGAACAGGTACATGGGAAGGACCATGGCGAAGAGGGAGTAGGGGTCCTGGGTGGGGGTGATGACGGCGGCGGCGATGACGATGACCAGGATGGCCGGCCGCCGCCAGCTGCGCAGCCGGCGGCTGGTCAGCACCCGGGCCAGCTGGAGGAAGACCAGCACCACCGGGAACAGGAAGGCCACGCCGAAGGCGACCATCATGAGAACTATGAGGTTGAGGTAGCGGGCCGGCGTGAAGAAGGCCTCCAGGTTCTCCCCGCCCACCGCCACCAGGAAGCGAAGGGCGTTCTCGAAGGTGAAGGTGGCCAGGGCCGCCCCGGCCAGGAACAGCACGATCGACGAGAGGATGAAGGGGATGGCGTAGCGCTTCTCGCGCTTGTGCAGCCCGGGCGTGATGAACCGCCACGCCTCCCACAGCACCACCGGGGAGGCCAGCACCAACCCCCCGAAGGCGGCGATCTTCAGGCGGGTGGTGAACCCCTCCAGCGGGTCGGTGATGAGCAGGGTCGACCGGCCGGTGATGTCCTCGTAGGGGCGGATGAGGAAGCCGAGGATGCGGTCGTAGAGCACGAAGGCGACCACAGCCCCGAGGCTGATGGCGATGACCGACACGATGACCCGCCGCCGCAGCTCGGTGAGGTGTTCGACGAGCGACATGCGCTCGCCCAGGTCGTCGCCGTCGGCGTCCTCTTTGAAGATGGCGGTCTCGGGGCGGCTCAGCCGCGCGCCGCCGGCGGCGTCTCCTCGCCGTCGGGAGCCGGCGCCTCGGGCCCGGCGGCCCGCTCTGCGCCCGCCGGCGGCGCGCGGCTGAGCCGCCCCGAGACCGCCATCTTCAAAGAGGACGCCGACGGCGACGACCTGGGCGAGCGCATGTCGCTCGTCGAACACCTCACCGAGCTGCGGCGGCGGGTCATCGTGTCGG
>DATLGZ010000081.1:0-6102 GCA_035540235.1 Acidimicrobiales bacterium
TAGCGGCTATGTCAGAGGCACGTCACGGTCGAGGGGGGACGGCCATGCCGATCTTGGTGGCCCTGGTCGGGTTCGACAGCCCGGGCACCGATCCGAAGAACTCGGCGTCGCCGAAGGTGAAGATCCCGCCGTCCTGGGCCACCAGCCAGTAGCCGCGGCCCGTGGGGGTGACGGCCATCCCGGTGACCGGCTGCGCCAGGGGGGCCCCGCCGATCGACCCGAAGAAGGGGGCGTCGCCGAAGGTGAAGATGCCGCCGTCGGAGGCGACCAGCCAGTAGCCCTGGCCGGAGGGTGTGGCCGCCATGCCCACGACCGGCGACACCAGCGGCTGGCCGCCCATCGATCCCCGGAAGACCGCGTCGCCGAAGGTGAAGATGCCGCCGTCGGAGGCGACCAGCCAGTACCCGCGGCCGGTGGCCGTGCCCGCCATGCCGTTCACCGGCCGGGCCAGGGGCTGGCCGCCCATCGACCCGTAGAAGGGGGCGTCGCCGAAGGTGAAGATGCCGCCGTCGGTGGCGACGGTCCAGTAGCCGTTGCCCGACGGGGTGGCGGCCACGCCGACCATGGGCTCGGCCAGGGGCTGGCCGCCCTTCGACCCGAAGAAGCGGGCGTCGCCGAAGGTGAAGATGCCGCCGTCGGAGGCGACCATCCAGTACCCCCGGCCGCTGCGGGTGGCGGCGATGCCCACCATCGGCCGCAACAGGGGCTGGCCGGCCATGGAGCCCAGGTGGGGAGCGTCGCCGAAGGCGAAGATCGTCCCGTCGGCGGCCGCCACCCAGTAGCCCCCCGTGGCCGCCACCCGGAACCAGTCCGACAGCAGGCCGAGGGCGAACTGGAAGCCCTGGCCGCTCGTCGTGACGGTCCCGTTCGAACCCACCACCTGGACCTCCAGCGCCCGCCCCCCGAAGTCGCCCAGGCCGTTGCGGCGGGTGACGTTGACGGCCTGGAGCGTGCCCACCTGGGGGTAGGCCTGCTGGACGGTGGAGACGGGGATCGACCGCTGCCAGCTGTGGTTGGGGTTGTAGACGACGCTGTCGCCCTCGTCGGGCACGGCCGGGAACGCCCCGCCCGCGGTGTAGCCGCCGGTGGAGGACGAGTACTCGGTGCGGGCGGGGACGCCGTTGTGGATCCGGACCTCGCCCGCCGTCTCGTTCACCGCCCGGTCGGACCGGCTGTCCTCCAGGTCGAAGAACGACGAGCCGCTCTGCACCGCCCGGCCGCCGTAGACCTGGCACGCGATGGTGTCGCACGTCTTGGCGTAGTGCGCCAGGTCGGACGCCTGGGCGTAGGACCGGGCCGCCACCGCCTGGGCCTTGAGAGCCTGCATGCCTGCGCCCGCCCCCAGGTCGGCCCACGAGGCGGGCGACTCGCGAGGGACCGTGCCCTTGAGGTAGTTCTCCATGTCGACCGCGTTGACGGTGCGCGACGTGCCGTCGAGGCCCTCCACGGCCCGCATCTCGCCCCGGTACCACCGCCGGTTCCCGTTGGGCTCGCAGGCCTGCAGCATGTCCTGGCGGTCGTCGTTGCGGTTCTGGGGGGCGATCACCACCGGGCCCTGCATGCCCGAGCGGATCGTCGTCCACGGCCCTCCGCAGCTGGAGGCGCTGTCGACGCGGAAGGTGTTGGGGCCGGTCATGACGGCCCGCAGAGCCGTGAAGGTACCGTCGGCGGCGTTGGTGACCATACGCCCCCGCTCCTGGGTGACGATGGTGTCGAGCCGGTCGAAGGCCCGCAAGATCACGGTGACCTCGGGGTTGCCGATGTGGCCCACCGTCGTGTTGCCGTAGTAGTGGCCGAGGATCTGCTGGTAGCCCCACCCGAAGTTGAGGGCGTAGCCCAGAGCGCCGTACTGGCCCATGCCCCTCCCGTGGCCGAACCCGTGCCCGCTGAGCTCCACCCGGCCGGTGGGGAAGGCGGCGGCCGGGGGGGCGACGGCGAGGGCCGTGGCCGCGGACGCGACGGTGCACACAGCGAGAACGACGGCCCGCCAGCGGCCGCGGGATCGGGGGGATCGAGCCAGCAGGCTGAAAGGGTTGCCTACCGGGGCATGCCGAGGCAAGCACCCTCGGCCCGGCGGCGGGGCCGCCTAAGTGGTGGCGGCTACTCGACCTCGATGAAGATGCACTCGCCGGGGCACTCCTCGGCGGCCTCGATGGTGGCCTCCTCGTCCTTGGCCGGGACGGTGGCCAGGCCCTCGACGCCGCCCGGGTCGCTCAGCGTCTTGCCGTTCTCCCGGACGTACGCCAGCCCGTCGTCGAGCAGGGTGAAGACGTCGGGGGCGATCTCCTCGCAGATGCCGTCCCCAGTGCACAGATCCTGGTCGATCCAGACCTTCATGCTCATCTCGGGCGCCTCGCCTCGTTCTCGGTGGGCTGTTCGAGAACTAATTTACCCGGATCGCGCCGGTAAAACCAATTTGTTGCGGCGGGCACCCGGGTCCTGCGGACCACGACGGCAGAGGACCCGCGTAATAGGAGGCTTGCTGCCCAAAACCGGTCGGCGGTCCGTCACCGGTTCTCGGGGGGCCAGGTGTATGGTGACCATCAAGAGGTGATGTGCGTGGGGATGTCCCGTTGAGCCCGTCCTCCAGCTCCGAGTACGAGCGCCGCCTGTCGGCGTACGAGCAGCAGGTCGGGGTCATGCTCGAGCAGGTGAAGTCGTTGGAGGAGGAGGTCGTCACCCTCCGGCGCAAGCTGCAGGACGCTCCCAGGCGGGTCCGCACCCTCGAGGAGCGGCTGCTGGAGACGAAGGGCCAGCTGGCCCAGGCCGTCTCTCAGAACGAGAAGCTCACCTACACCCTCCGGGAGGCCCGCGACCACATCGCCGAGCTGCGCCAGGAGGTCGAGAAGCTCACCCAGCCGCCGTCGGCCTACGGCACGCTGCTGGGCCGCAACGACGACGGCACCGTCGACGTGTTCTCGGGGGGGCGCAAGATGCGGGTCGCCCTCCACCCCGCCATCGAGGGCGACGAGCTGCGCCGCGGCCAGGAGGTCGTGCTCAACGAGTCGCTCAACGTCGTGCTGGCCCGGGGCGCCGAGATATCGGGCGAGGTCATCACCCTGAAGGAGCTGCTGGAGGGCGGCACCCGGGCCATGGTCGTGGGCCGGGCCGACGAGGAGCGGGTCGTCGAGCTGTCCGAGCACCTGATCGGGGAGAAGCTGCGGGCGGGCGACACCATGCTCATGGACCCCCGCACCGGCCTGCTGCTCGAGAAGCTGCCCCGGCCCGAGGTCGAGGAGCTGGTGCTGGAGGAGGTCCCCGACGTCTCCTACGACGACGTGGGCGGCCTGGACAACCAGATCGAGCAGATCACCGACGCGGTCGAGCTGCCCTTCCTCCACCAGGAGCTGTTCGCCGAGCACAAGCTCCCCGCGCCCAAGGGCATCCTGCTCTACGGCCCCCCCGGCTGCGGCAAGACCCTCATCGCCAAGGCGGTGGCCAACAGCCTGGCCAAGAAGGTGGCCGAGGTGAGCGGCGACAAGTCGGCCCGCAGCTACTTCCTCAACATCAAGGGCCCTGAGCTGCTCAACAAGTACGTGGGCGAGACCGAGCGCCAGATCCGGCTGGTGTTCCAGCGGGCCCGGGAGAAGTCGGAGGAGGGCGTCCCCGTCATCGTCTTCTTCGACGAGATGGACTCGCTGTTCCGCACCCGGGGCACCGGCATCTCCTCCGACATGGAAGCGACGATCGTCCCCCAGCTGCTGGCCGAGATCGACGGGGTGGAGACGCTCAAGAACGTCATCGTGATCGGCGCCTCCAACCGGGAGGACCTGATCGACCCGGCCATCCTCCGCCCCGGCCGCCTCGACGTCAAGATCAAGATCGAGCGCCCCAACGAGGCGGCCGCCCGCCAGATCTTCGCCCGCTACCTCGTGCCCGACCTGCCCCTCTACGAGGGCGAGGTGCAGTCGCTGGGCGGGGGGGACCGGCAGAAGGCGGTCGCCGTCATGATCGACCGCACCGTGGCCGAGATGTACGACACCGGTCCCGACAACCGCTTCCTGGAGGTCACCTACCAGAACGGCGACAAGGAGATCCTCTACTACAAGGACTTCTCCTCAGGCGCCATGATCGAGAACATCGTCCGCCGGGCCAAGAAGCTGGCGATCAAGCGAACCATCGCCGGGGATGGCCGGGGCATCCGCACCGCCGACCTGCTGGAGTCGATCAAGCAGGAGTACAAGGAGCACGAGGACCTGCCCAACACCACCAACCCCGACGACTGGGCCAAGATCTCGGGCAAGAAGGGCGAGCGCATCGTCTACGTGCGCACCCTCATGGCCGAGGGCAAGGAGGCCAAGGGGGGCCGGGCCATCGAGCGGGTGGGCACGGGCCAGTACCTCTAGAGCGGGCCTTTCGCGGCGCGGCAAACTCGGCCGCGCCCAGGGGGTAGGGTCGGCCTCGTCATGGCCATCCGCAAGGTGTGCGGGATCGAGACCGAGTACGGGATCGTCTTGCGCGGCGCCGGCGAGTCCAACCCCATCGCCGCCTCGTCCCTGCTCATCAACTCCTACGTCTCCCGCCTGGCCCGCATGGCCTCGGCCGCCGGCCCCGGCAACCCCGTGGCCTGGGACTTCGAGGACGAGAGCCCCGGCAAAGACGCCCGCGGCTTCGCCCGGGAAGGGGCCATGGCCCCCGAGGTGGAGACCCACCTGGTCAACGCCGTGCTCACCAACGGCGCCCGCTACTACGTAGACCACGCCCACCCCGAGTACTCCACGCCCGAGTGCGGCGACGCCCTGGAGCTGGTCCGCTACGACAAGGCGGGGGAGCGCATCCTGGCCCGCTCGATCGAGGCGGCGGCCGAGACCCTGCCCCCTGGCCAGGAGGTGGTCGTCTACAAGAACAACTCCGACCGCAAGGGCAACTCCTACGGCTGCCACGAGAACTACCTGATGGACCGCTCGGTCCCCTTCTCCCAGATCGCCCAGCTGGTCACCCCCCACTTCGTGACCCGCCTGATCTACACGGGGGCGGGCAAGGTCGGCAGCGAGGCGCCCGGGTCGGCGTCGTCGGACGTGCGGTTCCAGCTCAGCCAGCGGGCCGAGTTCTTCGAGGAGGAGGTGGGCCTCGAGACCACGCTGAAGCGGCCCCTGGTCAACACCCGCGACGAGCCCCACGCCGACGCCCAGAAGTACCGCCGCCTCCACGTGATCGTGGGCGACGCCAACCTGGCCGAGGTGTCTACCTACCTGAAGGTCGGCGCCACCGCCATCGTGCTGGCCATGATCGAGGACGGCGACGTGGGCGACGGCGACCTGTCGCTGGCCAACCCCGTCCAGGCCCACCGCCAGGTGTCCTACGACCTCAGCCTGGCCCGCCCCCTCGAGCTGGCCGACAGCCGGCGCATGACCGCCCTGGAGATCCAGTGGGAGCTGCTCGACCGGGGCCGCAAGTGGGCCGAGAGCCGGGGCCTGGAGGCGGTGGGCGAGGAGGTGGGCGGCGACGTCCTGCGCCGCTGGGAGGACGTGCTGGCCCAGCTCGAGGCCGACCCCATGGGCCTGGCCTCCCAGCTCGACTGGGTGGCGAAGTACCAGCTGGTCGACGCCTACCGCCAGCGCCACGACCTGGCGTGGTCGGACGCGCGCCTGGCCGCCCTCGACCTCCAGTACCATGACGTGAGGCCCGGCCGGTCGCTGTTCGCCCGCATCGGCACCGAGCGGCTGGTCGACGAGGAGTCCGTCCTGCTGGCCACCACCGAGCCGCCCACCACCACTCGCGCCTACTTCCGGGGCAGGTGCCTCCAGCGGTGGGCCGAGTCAATCTCCGCCGCCAACTGGGATTCCCTCGTCTTCGACCTGGGCGCCGACCCCCTGCGCCGGGTGCCGATGATGGAACCCCTCAAAGGAACGGCGGCACACGTCGATACGCTGTTAGCAGCATGCGAGACCCCGGCGCAGCTGCTCGAAGCGTTGGGTTCCTAGGAGGACCGGTTTCCATGGCAGAACGAGAGCAGAAGCGGAAGCAGGCTCCCGCCCGCACCGACGAGGTGCAGGAGACGGTCCCCGCTCCCGCGCGCCAAGGCGAGAAATTGAAGGCCGAGCTCGACGACCTTTTGGACGAAATCGACGAGGTCCTCGAGGACAACGCGGAGGAGTTTGT
>DATLGZ010000082.1:0-3589 GCA_035540235.1 Acidimicrobiales bacterium
GTTCGGCAAGATGGAGGTGACCGCCAGCCGCACCCCGTCGGCCGCCACCAGCGACAGTGCCTGCTCGGGCCGGTAGCCCGGTACGAGCAGGTACTTGCGGACGTAGTTCTCTAGCGCGCGGCCGTAGCTTGCCGGCCGGGCCCGGGGTCTCGTCTCGCTCGCCATTCGGCCTCTATCCGCCCCAGCTCGGTCGACGGTGGGGCGTCGCTCAGGTACTCCGACAGCAACCTCCCCCAGCTGGCGGTCACCTCCATCTTGCCGAACAGGGCGCTGAACCCCCACACCACCCGGTCGAGGATGACGTAGGAGGGCGGCATGTTCAGCGACTTGATCAGGTCGCCGTACTGGCCGGTCAGGTCGAGCATCCGCTGGAGGGTCTGGCCCACGAACTTCGACGTGTAGGTGAACCGCTCCAGCTGGAAGGGGATGTAGGGCTGGCAGCAGAACTCGTAGATCAGGTCCTCGGGCATGCCGTGGTCGCGGGGCAGGAAGCCGGCCTGCACCAGCGCCTCCACCAGGCCAGGCGGGTCCTGGCGCAGGATGGCGTCGAGGATCGGGCTCAGCGTCTCCAGCTCTCCGGGCGCCCACCGCTTGACCAGCCCGAAGTCGAGGAAGGTCACCCTCCCCTTCTTGGGGTGGAACCGGTAGTTGCCGGGGTGTGGGTCGCCGTTGAACACGCCGTGGTGCCAGATCGACCCCTCGGCGAAGCGGAACAGGATCTCGGCCGCCGTCTCCTTCTGCTCGGGGGTAGACGTGGTGAGGAACTCCTTCCACGACAGCCCGTCCACCCACTCGCTGGTGATGACCCTCTGGGCGCTGCGCTCGGGGACGACCTCGGGGATGTGGATGAACGGGTGGCCCCGGTAGCGGTCGGCGAACTCCTGCTGGTAATGGGCCTCCTTGCGGTAGTCGAGCTCGTCGCCCATGCGCACGCGCAGCTCGTCGACCATGGCCTTGACGTCCATGTTCTTCAGGGCGAAGGCGGCGAACATGCCGTAGAGCAGCTCGGCGTTATCGAGGTCGCTCTTGATGGCCCGGTCGACGCCGGGGTACTGCACCTTCACCGCCACCTCCCGGCCGTCGGGCATGACCGCGTAGTGCACCTGGCCGATGGACGCCGCCGCCCTCGGCACCGGCTCCCACTCCAGGAACAGCTTGGCGGGGTCGGCCCCCAACTCGTCGCGGATGACCTGCTCGGCCAGGCTCGGCGCCATGGGCGGCACCTCGGCCTGGAGCGTGGCCATGGCCGCCTGGGCCTCGGGGGGGAGGCCGTCGGCGATGAAGGACACCATCTGGCCCGCCTTCATGATGGCGCCCTTCATGTTGCCCAGCACCTCGGCCACGTCCTGGGCGGTGCGGATGGCGAACTGCTCCTCCAGGCGGGCCCGCCGCTCCTCGCTGGCCCGCCGGCCCCGCACCTTGAGGGTGGCCCACGCCAGGAGCCGCCGGACCGAGAGCCGCCACATGCGGAGCTGACGGTCGACGCGGGTGCGGCGGTCCTCGTCCCGCAGGGCGATGCCGACGCCCGCGCCCGCCGCCGCCAGCGTCCCCACCGCGGCCACGGGGGCGGCCCGGCGCAGCCGCGGTCCCCAGCGCCCCACGACTCGGCCTCGCGCCTTAGATGTTGCCCGCCGCCCGGGCCTGGCGCTCCGCCACGGCCTGGTCCTTGACGCACAGCCGGGTGGCCGGCATCACCTCCAGCCGCTCCTCGTCGATGGGGGCGCCGCAGGCCTCGCACGTGCCGTAGGTGCCGTCGCTGAGGCGGGCCAGGGCGAAGTCGATGTCGGCCAGCTCGGCCTCGACGGTCTCGAGGATCGACAGGTCCTTCTCGCGCTCGAAGGTCTCGGTGCCGAGGTCGGCCTGGTGCTGGTCGAGCGCCGACAGCTCGCCGATGCTGGCGTTCTCGCTCTCGTCGGCCTCGTCGAAGGTGTCGCGCACCTGCTGGAGGCGCACCTGCTCCTCCTCGAGCCGCTGGCGGACGTGCTGGGGGTCCATTGCGGCCAGACTACCGGCGCCCGGGCGGCACCGGTCCCGCGCCGTTCCTGCCGGCCCAGGCGTCGACCAGGTCCACGAGCACCGGGAGGGCCACCGCCCCCGAGCCCAGCACCACGTCATGGAACTGCTTGACGTCGAACCGCGCCCCCAGGGCGGCCCGGCTGGCGTCGCGCAGCCTCAGGATCTCCCGCTGCCCGAGCTTGTAGGCCAGGGCCTGGGCGGGCATGCCGATGTAGCGGTCGACCTCGATGGTCACCTCGTCGACCGACACCGGCGTGTTGGCCGCCATGAACTCGATGGCCTTCGACCGGCTCCAGCCCAGGGCGTGCATGCCGGTGTCGACGACGAGCCGGCACGCCCGGATGGAGTCCGCCGCCAGCATGCCGATCAGCTCGAGGTCGTCGTCGTACAGGCCCATGTCGTCGGCGAGCCGCTCGGCGTACAGGCCCCAGCCCTCCACGTAGGCGGTGTTGCCGAGGGAGAAGCGGCGGAAGCTCGGGAGGTGATCCAGCTCCACCGCGATGGCGAGCTGGAGGTGGTGGCCGGGGATGGCCTCGTGGAAGGCGATCGAGGCGGTCTCGTAGCGCGCCTTGTTCTCCGGCTTGTCGGTGTTCACGTAGTAGATGCCGCTCCGCGAGCCGTCGCCCGGTGGCGGGAAGTAGTAGGCGCTGGGCGAGTCGGGGGCCAGGAAGTCAGGGACGACCTCGATGCTGCACGGGGCCTTGGGCAGCCGCCCGAACCAGTCGCCCATGGCTGCGCTGGCGTCCTCGAACGCATCGCGGGCGTCGGCCAGCACCTCGTCGCCCGTCCGGTAGCGCAGGGCGGGGTCGGTGCGGAGCCGGTCGAGGATGCGGGCGGGGTCGCTGATGCCGAACAGCCGCCCTCCCACCTCGGCGTACTCGGCCGGCAGCTTCTCGGTCACCTCCTCCATGCCGATGGCGTGGATCTCGTCGGGGGAGAGGTCGAGAGTGGTGTGCTGGGTGACGAGGGTGGCGTAGATCGCGGGACCGTCGTCGATCCACGCCAGCCCGCAGTGCTCGTCGTCGCGGGCGACGGGCAGCAGCCGGTCCGTGAGGGTGGCGACCATGCGGGCGTAGGCGGGGCGGATGACGTCGCGGGCGAGGTCGCTGAGCAACGGGCGGGCGGAGTCGGCCCCGGCCAGGGTGGCGAACACGTCGGCGTCGAGAGGGGACGACAGGTAGCCCTCCAGCATGCTGGCGGCCCGCCTGACGCAGATGGCGGCCGGGGTGCGGCCGGCGGCCGCCCCCTCCACGTAGCGCCGGGCCGCCTGGTCGAGGGCGGCGGGCAGGCGGCGGAACCGCTCGACCAGCATGCCGGCGGCATGGGCGTCGGGCGCCGACATCACGGGCAGCGTCTGCAGCACGCCGACGTGGTAACCCGTCATCTGGTCCGACTGCAGCTCGGCCAGCCGCTGGTCTATGCCGGCGATGGCCTGGGCCAGCTCGGTGGCCATCTGGCCGTGGGTGACCCGGTCCTCCCCGTCGAGGCCGGCGGTGGGGAGGGCGTGGAGCCGCTCGAGCAGGGCCCCCCACCGCCGGCGGGCGGCGGCCTCGCCCTCGGCGGAGAGATCCTC
>DATLGZ010000083.1:0-2246 GCA_035540235.1 Acidimicrobiales bacterium
TAGAACATGAGGTCGCCCACCGCGTCGCCCTCGACGAACACGGCGTTGAACGAGTCCCGCACCGACGCCAGCGGGTGCGACAGCGGGACCATGGCGGGATGGACCCGCACGGCCAGCTCGCCGTCCACCGCCTCCACCACGGCCAGCAGCTTGACCGCGTACCCGAGCCGGCCGGCCATGGCGATGTCGTCGGGGGTGATGCCGGAGATGCCCTCGCGGTAGACGTCGCCCGCCGCCACCTGGGCCCCGAAGGCGACGGTGGCGAGGACGGCGGCCTTGGCGGCGGCATCGAACCCCTCCACGTCGGCGGTGGGGTCGCGCTCGGCGTACCCCAGCGTCTGCGCCTCGGCCAGCGCCTCGGAGAACGTCTGCCCCTCCTCGGCCATCTTGGTGAGGATGTAGTTGGTGGTGCCGTTGACGATGCCCATGATGCGGCGCAGGCGGTCGCCCGCCAGCGACTCCCGCAGCGGCCGGATCAGGGGGATGCCGCCCGCCACCGCCGCCTCGAACAGCAGGTCGACCCCCGACGCGGCGGCGGCCGCGAACAGCTCCGGCCCCTCGTTGGCCAGCAGCTCCTTGTTGGCCGTCACCACCGGCTTCTTCGACTCCAGGGCGGCCAGGATCAGCCGGCGGGCGGGCTCGATGCCGCCCATGACCTCCACCACCACGTCGATGGACGGGTCGGCGACGATCGACTCGGCGTCGGTGGTGAGCACCCCCTCGGGCAGCTCGCAGGCCCGGGGCTTGCTGATGCTGTGGACCGCCACCCGGGCCAGCTCCAGCCGCAGGCCGGTGCGGGAGAACACCGCCTGGCCGTGGTCCTGGACGAGCCGCACCAGGGCCGCCCCCACGTTGCCGCAGCCCAGCAGCCCGATGCGCACCGGTTGTTCCAGCATTCCGGTCACGGTAGCCCGACCAACCTGGTCACCGTGAGGGCGCGGGGACGACGCGAACGGTGACCAGAACGCCGGGGGGGTCAGCCGTCCAGGCGGAGGAGGTCGTCGAGCGTCTCCCGCCGCACGACCACCCGGGCCTGGCCACCTGAGACGAACACCACCGGGGGCCGGGGGACCTTGTTGTAGTTGGACGCCATGGAGTGGCCGTAGGCGCCGGTGACGGGCGTGCACAGCACGTCGCCCACGGCCAGGTCGGCGGGGACCCAGGCGTCGCGCACCACCAGGTCGCCCGACTCGCAGTGCTTGCCCACCACGGTCACGGCCCGGGGCCGGTCGGCGCCGGCAGCACGGGGCAGGAAGGCCTCGTAGCCGCTCCCGTACAGCACGGGGCGGGGGTTGTCGCTCATGCCCCCGTCCACCGACACGTAGGTGCGCACGCCGGGGATGTCCTTCACCGTTCCCACCCGGTAAAGGGTGACGGCGGCGGCGGCCACGATGGCCCGCCCCGGCTCGGCCGTGACCCTGGCGGTGATGCCGGCCGCCGCGCACGCGCCCCGCAGGGTCTGGGCCCACTCGGTGATGGAGGGGGCCTCCTCCCCCTCCACGTAGGCCACGCCCAGCCCGCCGCCGAGGCAGAGCTCCTGCACGTCGAGGGGGCGGACGAAGCCGGCCAGCACCTCCACCGCCTTCTCGAACGACCGCACCAGGAAGATCTGGCTGCCGATGTGGGCGTGCACGCCCACCAGGTCGGTGGCAGGCGACTTGGCCGCCCGGGCCAGCGCCTCGTCGGCGTCGCCGCTGGCCACGCCGAACCCGAACTTGGAGTCCACCTGGCCCGTCATCACGTACTCGTGGGTGTGGGCCTCCACCCCCGGCGTCACCCGTACCAGCACCCGGGCGACGATGCCGTCGGCGTCGTACAGCGCCTCCAACCGGTCGAGCTCGTCGAAGGAGTCGACCACGATGCGCACGCCCAGCTCCCGGGCCCGGGCCAGCTCGTCTGTCGACTTGTTGTTGCCGTGGAGGACGAGGGACGGCGGCGGCACCCCCGCAGCCAGGGCCACGTGCAGCTCGCCGCCGGTGGCCACGTCCAGGTGCATGCCCTCCTCGTGGGCGAGGGCGGCCATGGCCCGGCACAGGAAGGCCTTGGAGGCGTAGGCGGCGTTGCCCGGCCCGAAGGCGGCCACCGCCTCCCGGCAGCGGGCCCGCAGGTGGTCCTCGTCGTAGACGAACAGGGGGGTGCCGTGCTCCTCGGCGAGCTGGACCACGTCGATCCCGCCGATCGACAGGCGGCCGCCGGGCCCGATCTCGGCGGTGTCGGGCAGGAGGTGCCGCGGTAGGGGGTCAGCC
>DATLGZ010000084.1:0-5399 GCA_035540235.1 Acidimicrobiales bacterium
GGCCCCGGGGGCGTCGGGGGTGAAGAGCAGGTCGGCGTCCACCACCGCCGACCTGCTCTTCACCCCCGACGCCCCCGGGGCCTACCCCCTCGCCACCTTCAGTTACCTGCTGTTCCGCCGCAACGGCATGGACCCGGACAAGGTCGCCGCCCTGCGCCACTTCGCGGCGTGGGCCGTCAGCGAGGGACAGCGACTCGCCGAGCCGCTGGGTTACACCCGCCTGCCCCGCCAGTTCCAGGTGCCTGCCCTGGCCGCCGTCAGCGAGTGGTGAGCGGCGGCCACAGCCGGCCGCGGCGGTGCGGCCGTCAGCGGATCTCCGCCTCCAGCGCGCTGGGGTCGCCGGTCAGCAGGTAGGCGACCCGCTCGCCGATCATCACCGCGTGGTCGGCGATGCGCTCCAGGTTGCGGCCGGCGGCCGAGGCGTGGAGGACGAGCAGGCTGGCGTAGGGACCGGCCTGGCCGACCAGGTGGGCGATCAGGTGGCGGTAGCACTCGTCCAACGTTGCGTCACGGGCGCTCAGACCCGAGGCCAGGCCCAGGTCCTGGTCGACCCAGGTGCGGCGGGCGTCGCGGACCAGATCCAGGGCCAGCTCTCCCATACGGGCCAGCAGCAGCAGCGTCTGGCTCTCCCGCTCCCAGGGCTGCCGGCTCGTCTTGGCCACCGCCACCGCCCGGTCACCCATCTTCTCGAAGTCGGCCATCACCCGCAGCGACGCCATGAGGAACCGCAGGTCCCCCGCCACCGGGGCCTGCTGGGCGACGAGCGAGTAGGCCCGCTCCTCCAGGGCGACGAACAAGGCGTCGAGGCGGTCGTCTCCGGCGATGACGACGCCGGCGCGCGACGGGTCGCCCACCAGGGCCGCCACTGCTCCCACCACCGCCTGCTCCGCCATCTCCCCGAGGGCGTCCACGTCCACCCGCAAGGCCTCCATCGCCTCGCCGAAGTGGACCCGCCCCGGCACTACCCGAACCGCCCGCTCACGTAGTTCTCGGTCCGGGGGTCGGACGGGTGGGTGAAGATCACGTCGGTGCTGTCCACCTCGACGAGAAGGCCTGTGCGCCGGTCGGCGGTGGCGTCCACCTCGGCGGTGAAGAAGGCGGTGCGGTCGCTCACCCGGGCCGCCTGCTGCATGTTGTGGGTGACGATGACGATCGTGTAGTCGGTCTTCAGCTCCTGCATCAGATCCTCGATGCGCATGGTCGCCACGGGGTCGAGGGCGGAGCAGGGCTCGTCCATTAGGATCACCTCGGGCTGGGCCGCCACGGTGCGGGCGATGCACAGCCGCTGCTGCTGGCCCCCGGACAGCTCCATGGCCGACGTCTTGAGGCGGTCCTTCACCTCGTCCCACAGCGCCGCCCGCCGTAGGGCCTCCTCCACGCACTGGTCGAGGTTCACCTTGAGCTTGGCGATCCGGGGACCGTAGGCCACGTTGTCGTAGATCGACTTCGGGAACGGGTTGGGGCGCTGGAAGACCATCCCGATCCGGCGGCGCACCTCCACGGGGTCCACGTCGGGGCCGTAGAGGTCGATGCCGTGGTAGGTGATCCTCCCCTCGACGCGGGCGCCCGCGACCAGGTCGTGCATGCGGTTCAGGCTGCGCAGGACGGTGGTCTTGCCGCACCCGGACGGCCCGATGAGAGCGGTGATCTGCCCCTTGCGGATGTCGAGGCTCACGTCTCGAACGGCCCGGAAGGAGCCGTAGAAGACGCTGAGATCCTTGAGGTCGAGTACGAGGTCGTCGCTGGCGCCGGCGACTGTGGGCCGGGCCGCCGCCGCTGGGCGCGGCGCGGCGACCTCCCCCCGGTCGCGGTGCTGCTCGGTCAAGAGGTCTCCGGATCTCGTCGTGCCGTCGGCCATGGTCTGGTGAGGACCGTAACGATCGAGGGTGTCCTCCACTCGTCCCCCGGGTGAACATCAAGTGAACGGCTCTGAGCCGTTGCCGGCAACTCGCTTCTTCACGACTCGTTCACCTGGATTCCACCTTCGGGCCACCGGCGGTAAACGCGGGCTCCCTAGCCTCCGCGGTGATGACAACGCACGAACCACATCCGCGGCGCAGGTTCGCCGGCCTCGCCTCCCCCGTCGCCGCCCTGGTGGCCCTGGCGATGGTGGCGACCGCCTGCGGCACGGACGAGACCGACGAGGCCACTCCCGACGGGGCGGGCCAGAACACCGTCACCACCGTCCGGGAGGACCCCATCAACGCCACCCTGAACGCCAGCGGGGCCACCTTCCCCAAGGCCTTCTACGACATGGCCATCGACGCCTACCGGCGGGTCCAGCCGGGTGTGACGGTGAACTACGCCGGTGGCGGCTCCGGCCAGGGACGCAACCAGCTGCGTGACGGCGTCGTCGACTTCGCAGGGTCGGACGGCATCGTGCGGGAGGAGGACAAGGCCAGCTACCGGGGTGGGGAGTTCCTGTACGTCCCCACCGTGGCCGCACCCATCACGATCTCCTACAACCTCCCCGACGTGCGCGACCTCCAGCTCGACGCCGACACGATCGCCCGCATCTTCCAGCGCCAGATCACCAAGTGGGACCACCCGACCATCACCGCTCTCAACGCCGGGGTGCGCCTGCCGTCCTCCGACATCACCGTGGCGCACCGCTCCGACGGCTCGGGCACCACCGAGCAGTTCACCCGCTACCTCGACGCCGCCGCCCCCGGCGTCTGGACGCTGCGGTTCGGCTCCACCGTCGAGTGGCCGAGCGGCACCCAGGCCGGCAACGGCAACCAGGGCGTGGCCCAGATCGTGAGGAGCACGGCGGGCGCGGTGGGCTACGTCGACCTGTCCGACGCCTTGGCCGTCGGGCTCCAGGTCGCCCGGGTGAAGAACAAGGCGGGCCGGCTGGTGGGCCCCACGCTGGAGGCGGCGTCGGCCGCCCTGGCCGGGGCGCGGGTCAACGCCGACCTCACCTACAACCCCCTCAACGCCGACGGCGCCGACGCCTATCCCATAACCGCCCCCACGTGGATCCTCGTCTACAAGAACCAGACCGACCGCAACAAGGCCCTGGCCGTCAAGTCCTTCCTGCGCTTCGTGCTCACCACCGGCCAGACCCTGGCCAGGGACGTCGACTACGCGGCGCTGGCGCCCAGCCTGCAGGAGCGGGCCCTGGCCCAGGTCGAGTCGATCGTGGTCCCGGGCGCCTGATCGGCCCAGCGGTCTCCGTCCATCCGTGTCCACCCTGACGACGACCGAGCCCCCGCCGCCCCTGGCGCCGCCACCGGCGCTGGGGCGGCGGTCGTCGTTGGGCGACCGCGCCTTCCGCGTCGGCGCCCTGGCCTGCGGCCTCACGGTGCTGGCCATCCTGGCCCTCATCGCCGTGGCCACCACCCGGGAGGCGTGGCCGGCGGTCAGCGACCAGGGCCTCAGCTTCTTCACCTCCCGGCGGTGGGCCCCCAGCGTGGAGATCTACGGTTCGCTTGCCTTCGTCTACGGCACGATGGTCACCGCCCTCATCGGGTTGGCGCTGGCCGTGCCCGTGAGCGTGGGCATCGCCCTCTTCCTCTCCGATGTCGCCCCCCGGCGGCTGCGGCGGCCGGTCGGGGCTCTCGTCGACCTGCTGGCGGCGGTGCCCTCGGTGGTCTACGGGTTCTGGGGCGTGACCGTCCTGGCTCCTGCGATCGTCCCGGTCTACGACCTCATCAGCGACCTGACGAGCCCCATCCCCGTGCTCTCCACGCTGTTCGCCGGACCGTCCACGGGCCGGGGCCTGTTCACGGCCGGGATCATCCTCGCCCTGATGATCACGCCCATCATCACGTCCATCACCCGGGAGGTGTTCGACACCGTGCCCGGCGCCCAGAAGGAGGCGGCCTACGCCCTGGGGGCCACCCGTTGGGAGATGATCAGGGCGGCGATCTTCCCGCACAGCCGGGCCGGCATGGTCGGCGCCGTCATGCTCGGGCTGGGCCGGGCCATGGGCGAGACGATCGCCGCCGCCCTGGTGATCGGGTCGAGCCCCCAGATCACCGCCAACCTCTTCGCCTCCGGTGACTCGATGGCGGCTGTCATCGCCAACCAGTTCGGCGAGGCGGGGGGCCTCCACCGGTCCGCCCTCATCGGCCTGGGCGTGCAGCTGTTCCTGCTGACGATCGTCGTCAACATGGCGGCCCGGGTGATCGTGGCCCGCAGCGGGAAGTACCGGTGAGCCTCCAGCCCGCCGTCTTGGGCTCGGGCATCAGCCGGGGCCGCCGGGCCCGCAACCGGGCTGCCGTCGTGCTCGTCTACCTGGCCGTGGTGGCGGCCGCCGTGCCCCTCGGGTTCGTCATGGCCTACCTGATCGAGCAGGGCGGGCGGGTGCTCACGTTCAACTTCCTCACCAGGGACATCCCCGTCAGCGCCCGCACCAGGGGACCGGGCATGGGGCCGGCGGTCGTGGGCACCCTGCTGATCACCGGGGCGGCCACTGCCATGGCCGTACCCCTCGGGGTCCTGGCCGCCGTGTACGTCAACGAGTACGGCAAGAAGAATCGCCTGGCCGCCGTCATCCGCTTCCTCGCCGACGTGATGGCGGGGGTCCCCTCGATCGTCATGGGGCTGTTCATCTACACCGTGTGGGTGCTGCGCTTCGGGTTCTCGGGCTTCGCCGGGGCCCTGGCCCTCGGCTGCCTGATGCTGCCCATCGTGATCCGCTCGTCGGAGACCGCCCTCCTGCTGGTGCCCAACGACCTGCGGGAGGCGAGCACGGCGCTGGGGGCGCGCCCGTCGCGCACGATCCTGACCGTGGTCATCCCCGCCGCCCTGCCCGGGATCGTCAGCGGGGCGCTCCTGGCGGTGGCCCGGGCGGCGGGGGAGACGGCGCCGCTGCTTTTCACCATCGGCGTCGTGACCACGACCAACCTCAACCTCTTCGACGGCACCAACACCGCCCTTTCCACCCAGATCTTCGGCAACGCCACCCAGCCGTTCCCGGGCGGGATCAGCCGGGCGTGGGGGGCGGCGCTGACGCTGGTGCTGCTGGTCTTCGTCCTCACCGCCATCGCCCGCGTCATCGCCCGCCGGTTCACCGTCCGCTGACGACCCGGCCGGGTCACCGATTATCGCGGGCCGCGCCCTTATCGTTGGGGGTATGAGCCCGGGCCCCGCCGAGATCGCGGCCGGGGCCGCCGCGTTCCTGCTGATCGTCGCGCTCCTGTGGGTGAGGCGGTCGCGGCGCTCGACGGTGCGGCGGGTGGTGGCCCTCACCGCCCGCATGGGCGACGAGGGCCTCGAGCTCGAAGGCCGGGGCGGGCTGGAGCGCACCCTCTCCCGGCTGGAGCGGGCGGCGGGGGTCGCCGTGGCCCGGGTGGAGGACTCCCAGCAGGCCCAGGACCGCATGCGGCTGGCGCTGTCGATCGTCCCCCAGGGCGTCGTCGTCTGCGACGAGCAGGCCGACATCGTCTACCAGA
>DATLGZ010000085.1:0-3192 GCA_035540235.1 Acidimicrobiales bacterium
TTCCGGGCGCTGTTCGCCGAGCTGGGGCTCGACCGCATCGTCATCCCGGAGGTGGACCCCACCCGGTCCGGGCGCCGCGTCCTCACCATGGAGCTGCTCGACGGGGTGGCCATCGACACCCCCGAGGCGGTGGACTGGGCCGGCGCCGACCCCCGCCCGCTGCTCCTCCAGCTGCTGAAGGGGTGGTTCACCACGGCCGTGACCGACGGCGTCTTCCACGGCGACCTCCACGCCGGCAACCTCCTCCTCCTGCGCGACGGCCGCCTGGGCCTGATCGACTGGGGCATCCTCGGGAGGCTCGACCCGGCCACCCACTGGCTGTTCCGGCGGCTCCTGGAGGCGTGCCTGGGGGACGTGGACGGGTGGAGAGACGTGGCCCAGGTGTACCGCGTCATGGGCCTCAGCCTGCAGGACGAGCTGGGCATGAGCGACGCCGCCGCTGGCGCCGTGGCGCGGGCCCAGCTGGAGCCTCTGCTCACCCGCCCCTTCGCCCGCATCGACCTCGGCGGCCTGTTTCTCACGAGCCGCGAGGCCACCGCCGCCATGAGGGAGGGGGCCGGGGGCCGGGAGCGGAGCCGTGACCGCCTGGCCCGCTGGCGGGCCGCTCGCCGCCACGGCCGGCGGGTGGTGGCGGCCGGGCTGCGGGAGAAGCCCTTCGACCGGGCCAACTTCATGCTCGGCAAGCAGCTGCTGTACGTGGAGCGGTTCGGAAAGCTCTACCTGCCCGACGTTGCTCTTCTGGAAGACCGCAGGTACGCCCGCCGGCTGCTCGCCCGCCCGGGACCGCCGTCGCCTCTGGAGGGGGCCGAGGCCACGGCGGCTGGCGCCCGCCCGCCGCCCGCCGGCCCAGCCTTCACCGGCCCAGCCTTCACCGGCCCAGCCTTCACCCGCCCGTCCGGAGGCGGCTGAGCAGCGCCCTGGCCCGGTTGAGGACGGGCGGCATGGGCAGGCGGGCGGCGGTGGCGGCCGCCGCCGCCGCCAGGTCAAGGGCTCGCTCCCGGTCGCCGGTGGCGCGGCGGCGGGCCAGCATGGCGGCGAAGTCGACCTGGGTGTGGGCCTCCCAGGTCGGCGACCGGAGCCGCATCCCGTTCACCTCCAGCGCCTCTTCGAAGTGGGATTCGGCGTCGTCCCAGCGGCGGTCGAGGCCGGCCAGGATCCCGAGGTAGCGGTCGACCGAGCCCAAGCTGGCCACCGCCAGGGCCACCACGATCGTCTCGTGGGCTCGGTGGCGGAGCAGCGAGTAGAGCGTCGGCACCAGCCGGAGGTCGCCGGTGGCGGCGCACGCCTCGGCCAGCAAGGCGATGCTCGTGCTGAGCGCAGCGTCGTCCATTGCGTGCTGCCACCGGGCGGTGGCGAGGCGGTCGAGCACCTCCCGAGCCTCCTTCAAGCGGCCGACGTCGCACGCCAGCGCCGCTCGGGCCGCCTCCACGGGAAGCACGATCCCATCCACAGGTCCGCCCGGCAGGACACGGCCCATCCACTCCAGCAACGGCCGGATCCCGGCGAAGTTGCCCTCCTCTCGAAAGGCCAGCATGCGTTGGACGTACTGGTACTGGACCGAGGTGAGTGACTCGCCCCTCAGGGTGAAGGCGTGGTCGGACAGCCGGCGCGCCTCGGCGAAGCGGCCGTCGAGGTGGGCGAACAACGGGCGGATCACCGCCGCGCCCCACCGGGCGTAGCCGTGGTGGAGCAGCGGTCCCAGCTCGGCCAGGCCGCCCACCGCCCCCTCGGCGCCGGGGCGGTCCCCCAGCTCCAGCAGGTGGATGGTGCGGAATCCCTGCGCCCATGCCTCCACGTCCCGCTCCCCGCAGCCGGCGGCCACCGCCCGCGCCTCGTCGGCCAGGGCCAGGCGGTCGGCGGGCCGCTGGTCGAAGGTGTAGAGGCCGAAGAGGCGGGTGAGCAGGGCCCACGCCAGCCCGACCGGTCCGCCGCCGTGGCGGGCCCGCTCGAGCATGTCGGCGACGGGCGGCATGGAATAGGCCCCCGGCTCGCGGCGGGCGGCCAGCACCCGCTCGAACTGCGCCCGCCCGCGGAGGCGGGCGGCGCGTGGGTGGCCAGCCGCCTCGGCCCGGGTGGCCGCGTCCTCCAGCCACCGGATGAGCCGGTCGTCGGTGCCCCAGGTGTCCTCCGGTGGACCGGCGAAGCCCAGGGTGGCTTCGATCACGACCTCGTCGAGCCCGACGTCGAGAGCGATCTCGCGGGCCTCCTCGAAGTAGGGCTTCGCCCTGGTCTCGGCTCCGACGTAGGAGTAGGCCCGCCCCGCCTCCAGCAGCAGGCCCGCCTCCCGCCGCGGCAGGTCCACCTCGCCGAGCCGGAAGGCGTCCACCGCCCGCTGGCGGAACTCGAGCACCTCCCCGTAGGTGAGGCGGCGGGTCGCCTCCTCGGCCGCCTGCTCGGCGTAGCTCAGCGCCCGCTTCCACACGTCCCCTCCGGCGACGGGGGCGGCGTCGCCGAAGTAGCGGGCCAGGTCGACGACCGGAAGGCGGGCGCCCTCCGCCTGCGCCCGCCGCTCCAGGACCAGCCCCAGCGCCAGGTTGTCGCGCCCGCCCTGTTCAACGGGCACCGTGCGCCGCACCGCCTCGAGCGTGCGGTCGTGCTCGAAGGTGTAGCGGCCGGGACCGGCCGGCTTCACGAAGCGGGCCGCCACCGCGGCGGCCAGGTCGCGGGCCAAGGCCTCAGGGGCCAGGCTCGCGGGTGGGACGGCGCCGGCCTCTTGGAGCAACCCGGCCGAGAACTCGGCGTGGCGCACCATCGCCGCCAGCTGCAGCGTGCGGAGGCCGGCGAAGACCCGCAGCCGCTTGTCGACCACCTCCGGGCCGAAGCGGTAGACGGTGGCGACGGGGTCGGCGCCGCCCCCCTGCGCCTCCTCGACCACCTGACGGAGGTGGGTCACGAGCTCGAAGGGGTTGCCCGCCGTCACCTCCTCCAGGGCGGCGGACACGGCGTCGGCGGCGGGGGCGCCGCCCAGGTCGGACGACACCCAGGACCGGATCGACCGGCCGCTCAGGCCGTCGAGGCGAACCTCCTCGACGACGCCCCGCGCCCGTAGGTCGGCCAGGGTGGGCTCCACGTCGGGGGAGGCGTCGAGGGCATCGGGGCGGTAGGTCGCCACCACCAGCACCGGATCAGGGCGGGCCGGGTCGAGCAGGCGGCGGAGGATGGGCCATGTCTCCTCGCCGCCCCACTGGAGGT
>DATLGZ010000086.1:0-6837 GCA_035540235.1 Acidimicrobiales bacterium
GGCGGAGGGCAGGGGAGGAGCTGGGGCGAGTCGGCGGCCAGCACGAAGCGCTCGCCGTGGTGGTGCAGGGCGAGCGGTTCGCCGGAGACCATCTCGTAGCGGGCGTGCTCGTTACTCAGCTCCACGCAGATGCGCCGGCCCTGGTACATCAGCCGGAACCGCAGCCGGGTGAGCGGCGGCGGGAGCCGGGGGGCGAACGAAAGCGTGTCGCCCGAGTCCCGCATCCCGCCGAAGCCGGCCACCGCCACCAGCCACGCCCCCGACAGCGAGGCCAGGTGCAGGCCGTCGGCGGTGTTGCCGGCGTGGTCGCGCAGGTCGACGAGGGCCGTCTCCCGGAAGTAGTCGTAGGCCAGGTCGAGGTGGCCGACCTCAGCCGCCACCACCGCCTGGATGGAGGCCGACAGCGACGAGTCCCGCACGGTGATGGCCTCGTAGTACTCGAAGTCCCGCCGCTTCTGCTCGGGCTCGAAGAACTCGCCGCAGGCGTAGAGGGCGAAGACGAGGTCGGCCTGCTTCACCACCTGGCTGGAGTAGAGGAGGTAGTAGGGGAAGTGGAGCAGCAGCGGGTACTCGCCCGGCTCGGTGCCGCCGAAGTCCCACCGGCGGTAGCGGGTGAAGCCGGCCGACTGGGCGGTCACGCCCAGCTCCTTGTCGAAGGGGACCACGACGGCGCGCACCGCCCGCTCCCACGTGGCCACCTCCTCCTCGGTGACCCCCAGGGCGGCGGCCTGCTCCGGGTGGCGGGCGGCGGCGTCGGCCGCCGCCATCAGGTTCTTGGCCGCCATGAGGTTGGTGAAGGTGTTGTTGTCGACGAGGGCGGTGTACTCGTCCGGCCCCGTCACCCCGTCGATGCGGAACCGGCCCTCGGCGTCGTGGTGGCCGAGCGAGCGCCACAGGCGAGCCGTCTCCACCAGCAGCTCCAGGCCCGCTCCTGCCTCGAACTCGGTGTCGCCGGCGGCGGCGACGTAGCGGCGGACGGCCTCGGCCACGTCGGCGTTGATGTGGAAGGCGGCGGTGCCCGCCGGCCAGTACCCCGAGCACTCCTCGCCCCGGATCGTGCGCCACGGGAACGTGGCCCCCTTGAGCCGCAGCTGGGTCGCCCGGGCCTTGGCCTGGGGCAGGGTGGAGTGGCGCCACAGCAGGGCGTCGCGCACCGCCTCGGGCACGGAGTAGGTCAGCACCGGCAGGGTGTAGGTCTCCATGTCCCAGAAGGTGTGGCCGTCGTAGCCCCGGCCCGAGAGGCCCTTGGCGGGGATCGCCCTCCGCTCGGCCCGGGCCGCCGCCTGCACCGCCTGGAACAGGGCATAGCGCACCGCCTGCTGCAGCTCGGGGTCGCCGTCCACCTCCACGTCGGCCCGCGCCCACATGTCCTCCAGGTAGGCCCGCTGGCCCGCCACCAGCCCGTTCCACCCCGAGTGCTTGGCCGCCGCCATGGCGGCGTGCACGTGGTCGCGCAGCGCCGGCATCGACCGCTGGGCCGACCAGGCGTAGGACACGTACTTGACCACCCGCAGGGCCGAGCCCGGCTCCAGCTCGGTGCTGAACGTGATGCGGGCCAGGTCGGCCTCGCTCTCCGCCTCGGTCTCGATCCGGCCCGGCCCCTGCACGGCGTGGTCCATGCTGGCCGCCATGCGTAGCCCGCTGCGGCGGGTGTGGTGGGCGAGGGTGGCCTCCAGCCCGTGGGACGTGTGGTACTCGCACACGAGGGGGGCGCGCAGGGCGCCCGCCGCCCGGGGGTCGCCCCGGCGCTCGGGGATGGGCTCGTTGGCCACCAGCGTCGACTGCACGACGATGCGGGCGGGGTCGTCGATCGGCTCCACCTCGAAGGCGATGGCGGCGATCGACCGCTGCACGAACGACACCAGCCGGGTGGAGCGCACCCGCACCGCCTGGCCGGCGGGCGACACCCACTCCACCTCCCGCTGCAGCAGGCCGCTCTGCAGGTCGAGCGTGCGCCGGTGGTGGACAAGCTCGCCGTAGCGGATGTCGAACGGCTCGTCGTCGACCAGCAGGCGCACGAGCTTGCCGTTGGTCACGTCGATGAGGGACTGGCCCTCCTCGGGGTAGCCGTAACCCGCCTCGGCGTAGGGCAGGGGCACCGTCTCGAAGAAACCGTTGAGGTAGCTGCCCGGGCTGCTGTTGGGCTCGCCCTCGTCGAGGTTGCCCCGCAGGCCGATGTGGCCGTTCGAGAGGGCGAAGATCGACTCGGTCTGGGCCAGCAGAGCGAGGTCGAGCTGGGGCTCGACCACCGCCCACGGCTCGACGGTGAAGTACCCGGGCTCGATCACGGGGCGGGCAGCAGCTCGCCCAGGTCGGACACCACCACGTCGGCGCCCGACTCGGCCAGCGCAGCGGCGTTGCCGCCGCGGTCGACGCCCACCACCCAGCCGAACTCGCCGGCCCGGGCGGCGGCCACGCCCGACACCGCGTCCTCGATCACCGCCGCCCGGGCCGGCTCCACGCCGAGCGACTCGGCGGCGGCGAGGAACATGTCGGGGGCGGGCTTGCCCCGCAGCCCGCGGTCGGCGGCCACCGTGCCGTCGACGCGCGCCTCGAACAGCTCCTCGATGCCGGCCGCCACCAGCACCTCACGGCAGTTCTTGCTGGCCGACACCACCGCCCGCCGCAGGCCGGCGTCGCGCGTCGCCTCGAGGAAGCGCACCGACGTCTCGTACACGTCGACGCCCTGACTCCGGATCAGCTCCAGGACCAGCTCGTTCTTGCGGTTGCCGAGGCCGTTGACGGTCTCGGCGGTAGGGGGGTCGGCGGCCGACCCCTCGGGGAGGGTGATGCCGCGGGAGGCGAGGAAACCCCGCACGCCGTCGGTGCGCAGCCTCCCGTCGATGTGGGCCAGGTAGTCCTCGGGGAGCTGGAGGGGGCGCGGGGCGTCGCCGGTGCGGGCGGCGCGCTCCTCCAGGTAGGCGTCGAACGTCCGCTTCCACGCCGCCGCGTGGACCTTGGCCGTCTGGGTGAGGACGCCGTCGAGGTCGAAGAGGATGGCGGCGATGCCATCCGGCACCGTTGCCACGAGACGCGAGCCCATCGTGCGACGGTAGCGTTGGTGCGATGGGCTTTCTGGATCGTGCCAAGAAGCTGGCGGAACAGGCGCTGGAGAAGGCGGAGCAGGCGCTGGAGGAGGCCAAGGCCAAGGCCCCGAGCGGGGGCGGACCGGGAGGTGACGGCGGGGGCGCGGCACGCTCAGGCGTGGCCGCCGATCCCCGCTTCGGCACGCCCTACGTCGAAGGGATGCTGGGACGGCCGGGGTGGCGGGAGCGGGGGCTGACCGACCCCGCCGCCGTGCTGCCGATCAAGGTCCGCGACCAGGCCGGCGTTCCCCGCAGCACCAGGAGTGAGATCGTGGAGGAGCCGTTCGGCATGGGCCGGCGGTGGTCGGCGGGGGGCCGCTCCATCGGGCTCTTCTACCAGCTCTACCCCGACCATGAGGAGTGGGCGCCGCCGGTGGGGGCCACTCCGCTGGCGGGCGTGCCGGGCGCCAGCGTCGGCGACCTGCCGGGCGGCGGCTCGGTGGTGCTGGTGGCGCGGGGCGGGACGCGGGCCGTGCTCGAGGTGGCCGGCGTGGACGACGAGTGGCGGGCGTTCCTGGCCCGCACCGTCAGCGACAACCTGTCGTCGGCGTAGCGCCGCCCACGGGCGGGCGGCCCAGCCCGGTGCGGCGGGCCACCAGCGTCTCGAAGGCGGCCGGCCCGTCGCGCAGGGCCCAGTAGGCGGGGACGAGCGGGAGGTGGCCGGCCTCGACCAGGGCGGCGTAGGGCAGGGCCTGGCGGGCCCGGGCGGTGCGCCGGCCGGTGGCGGCGTAGCGGGCCTCGCGCTGCAGGTGGGCGTCGAGGTGGTCGAGGCCGTCGGGGCGGTCGAGCATGGGCAGGAACCACGTGGTCCACGAGAAGTCCGACCGCTCGGCGGGGACGCCGTAGAGGCGGGCGTTGGTGCGGCGCAGGAAGGCCCGGGCCGCCCGCTCCGGGGAGGCGGCGGCCTGCTCGCGCCAGCGGTGGAGGGCGCGGGCCAGGCGGGTGGCGCGGGCCTTGAGCTTGCGCTCGGTGTGGGGGGCCAGCCCCACCGTCGCCCGGTGGTAGCGGAAGCCGAGGAAGTCCCAGGGCTGGCCCGGGGCGCTGACCGCCGACTTGGCCTCGTTGACCACCAGCCCGCGCTCGGCCAGGCGGGCCCGCAGGAGGGACTCCAGGTCGCCGACGCGCTCGGGCGGGGCGAGCACGGCGATGTCGTCGCTGTAGCGGGCGTAGGTGGCGCCCGCCGCCGCCACCTCGTCGTCGACGTCGCGCAGGTAGAGGGTGGCGAGCAGGGGGGCGAGGGGTGTGCCCGCCATGACCCCCTTGTTGGGGTCGCAGAGCAGCGACCCGTCGGGTCGGCGGACCCGGTCGTCGAGGAGGGCGGCGTCGAGCAGGGCGCGGGCGGGGCCGCCGTCGAGGGGCGGCGGCAGGCGGGCGAGCAGGTCGGCGGCGTCGATGGAGTTGAAGTAGTCGCGGACGTCGAGGCGGAGGGCGGACTTGGCCTCCACGTCGGGATCGGCGAGGAGGTCGCGGAAGGCGGCGCGGGCGCCTCCGCCGGGCAGGAACGACCGGCACCGGGTCGAGGCCGCCTCGGCCGCCGCCGGCTGCAGGAGGGCGTTCACCACCCGGAACAGCAGCTCGTCGGGAGCGGGGTAGGAGAAGACCCGCTTCTTGCGGCCGTCGGCCTTGTTGAGCCAGCGCTCGGAGGGAGGCTCGGGGCGGTGGCGGCCGGCGAGCACGGCGGCCCCGATGCGGGCGTGGGCCCCTTCGTCCAGCAGCCGCTCGTAGTCGGCGATGCGGTCCCGGCGGCGGGGATGACGGGCGCGGAAGGCGTCCACGGCCGCCACCCAAGGCTCGTCGGTGGCGAGGGGGTCGAGGAGCGAGCGGGAGGGAGGTCGCTTTGAAGCGGCGATGCCGCACTCGGAGGTACGCAGGGCATCCGCCTCCAGGGATCGATCGACGGTCATCGTGCGTCCTGCGCTGCTCCGCTCGGAGGCGCCCGAAGGCATCCCTCCCGCTCCGGGCGGAAGGCTAACCGGCCGGAGGCATGCCGCCGCGTCGTGTAGCCTCGTTTCCCCGTGGCGAACATCAAGAGCCAGATCAAGCGCAACCGCCAGAACGAGCGCCGGCGCCTCCGGAACAAGGCCGCCCGCTCGGAGATCCGGACCCGGGTGAAGACCGCCGTGCGGGCCGCCGAGACCGGCGCGCCCGAGAGCGACGAGGCCCTGCGCCTGGCCGTCAAGCGCATCGACATGGCCGCCGCCAAGGGCGTGATCCACAAGAACCAGGCCGCCAACCGCAAGTCCCGCCTGATGCGGAGGCTGGCGCGGGCCGGGGCCGTGCAGGGCTCCTAGAGGAGCCGTTCCCGGCGCGGACCGGCGGCCCGCCGGCATGGCCAGATGAGCGCGGTCGAGGAAGGCCCGGCTGGGGCCGTGGCGGGCGAGGGTCCCGACCCACAACCCGGTGCCGCCACGCCGGCGGACCCCGCCGGTCACGCCGACCCCGCCGGTGACGGCCAGCCCGCCGCCGCGGGCGCCGGTCCCGCCGAGGCGGCCGGCGACGTCGACCCCGCCGAGCGGGGGCGGTGGGGCCGCATCCCGGCCCCCGAGGTGCCCCTCGTCCTCCAGGCGGCGGCGGCGTGGAGCTGGCGCCTGCTCATCGTGCTGGCGGCGGTGTGCGTGCTCGGCTACGTGCTCATCCGGCTGTACGTGGTGGTCGTGCCGGTCATCCTCGCCCTCTTCCTGGCCGCCGTGCTGGAGCCGCTCGTGTCCCGCCTGGCGAGGCGCGGGCCGCGCACGCTGGCGGCGGCGGCCGTGTTCCTCGGCACGCTGGTCCTGCTCTCGTCGGCGGTGTACTGGATCGGCTCGGAGGTGGCCGAGGAGTTCGAGGCGGTGGGCCAGCAGCTGAACGCCGCGATCGAGGACGCCAAGAGCTGGCTGCAGGGCGACCCGTTCAACTACACGGCCGAGCGGGTGGACCAGCTGGAGGCCAACGTGCGTGACGCCATCCGCCGCTCCTTCGCGGGGCTGAGCGAGCGCACCGGCGAGGGCGTGCGCATCGCCGGCGAGGCCCTGGGGGGCATCGTCCTGCTCCTGTTCACCCTGTTCTTCCTGCTCAAGGACGGGGCCCGCATGGCCAACTGGTTCACGTCCCGGCTGCCACCCAACCACCGCACCGACGTGTTGGCCATGAGCCGCCGGTCCCGCTCGATCATGCGCCAGTACCTCGTCGCCACCGCCGCCACGGGGCTGATCGACGGGGTCCTCATCGGCATCGCCCTGCTCGTGCTGGGGGTGCCGCTCGTCCTCCCGCTGGCCGTGCTCACGTTCCTCGGCGGTTTCATCCCCATCGTGGGGGCCACGGTGGCGGGGTTCGTGGCCGCCGTGGTGGCCCTAGTCGACGGGGGCATCGTGGTCGCCCTGCTGGTGGTGGCGGCGACCATCGTCGTCCAGCAGGTCGAGGGCAACCTGCTCCAGCCTCTGATCCTGGAGCGGGCGGTGCGCCTCCATCCCCTGGTGACGGTGTGGGCGGTGGGGGCGGGGCTGATCGTGGGCGGCTTCCTCGGCGCCTTCCTGTCCGTGCCGCTGGTGGCCATCGCGGTGGCGGCCATGAGCCACTACCGCACCCGGGCGGGCACGTCGATGGAGGACGTCTCCTGGGAGCAGTCGAAGCGGCGCCGGCGTCGGCGCGGGCGGGAAAGCGCCCAGGGCGGAGAGGAGGCGGAGGGCACGGCTGTGGCCGCCCCGGCCGTGGCCGCCCCGGCCGGCCCGGACGGGGGGGCGGGCCGGCCCGAGGGTTAGCGGCGGGAGGGAGC
>DATLGZ010000087.1:0-10526 GCA_035540235.1 Acidimicrobiales bacterium
CCGCCCCAGAAGGCGGCGGTGCTGGCCGAGGCGCTGCCCTACATCCGCCGCTTCTGGGGGAAGGTGGTGGTGGTCAAGTACGGCGGCTCGGCCATGGAGGACCGCGCCCTCGCCGGCCTGTTCGCCCAGGACGTGATGCTCATGCGCTCCGTGGGCATGCGGCCGGTCGTCGTCCACGGCGGGGGGCCGCAGATCGGCGCCCTCATGGCCCGCCTGGGCATGGTGCCGGAGTTCCGCGACGGGCTGCGGGTCACCGACGCCGACACCCTCGACGTGGCCCGCATGGTGCTGGTGGGCAAGGTCAACCGCGACATCGTCTCGGCCATCAACGTGCTGGGCCCGCTGGCCGTGGGCCTGTCGGGTGAGGACGCAGGGTTCATCCAGGCCGTCGCCCGCAACCCCGACCTCGGGTTCGTGGGCGACGTGGTCCAGGTCAACCCGTCGATCATCGAGCGGCTGCTGGCCCAGGAGCTGATCCCGGTGGTGGCCACCATCGGCAGCGACCTCCACGGCCAGGCCTACAACATCAACGCCGACGTGGCGGCGGCCGCCATCGCCGCCGCCCTCCACGCCGAGAAGCTCGTCTACCTCACCGACGTGGTCGGCCTGCTGTCGGACGTGGGCGACCCCACCAGCCTGGTGCCGACCCTGACCGTCGACGAGCTGGACGCCTGGCTGGCCGGGGGCAAGGTCAGCGGCGGCATGATCCCCAAGCTGGCCTCGTGCGCCCGGGCGGTGCGGGGCGGGGTGGGCCAGGCCCACATCCTCGACGGCCGGGTGCCCCACGCCCTCCTGCTGGAAGTGTTCACCAACGAGGGCATCGGCACGATGATCGGCCCCTCGTGATCGGCCCCCTCGTGATCGGCCCCTGTTGACCGGCCCTCTGATGAACACCTACCCGCCCCCGCCCGTGACCTTCGTGCGGGGCCGCGGCAGCTGGCTGTACGACGCCGGCGGCCGGGCCTACCTCGACTTCGTTGGCGGCGTGGCCGTCACGTCCCTCGGCCACGCCCACCCGGCGGTGGCGGACGCCGTCGCCGCCCAGGCCCGCACCCTGCTGCACACCTCCAACCTCTACGGCACCACCGTGGGGCTGGAGGTGGCGGCCACCCTCGACCGGCTTCTCGGCGGGGGCGGGCAGGTGTTCTTCGCCAACTCCGGGGCGGAGGCCAACGAGTGCGCCATCAAGCTGGCCCGCAAGTGGGCGGGCTCGGCCACCACCGGCCGTCACGTGGTCATCTCCGCCCTCCGGTCGTTCCACGGGCGCACGCTGGCCACCCTCCACGCCACCGGCCAGCCCGCCCGCCACGCCCCGTTCCAGCCCCTGCCGGCCGGCTTCCGCCACGTGCCCTACGGCGACCTCGACTCCCTGGCCGGGGCGGCGGCCGCCCCCGACGTGGCCGCGGTGCTGCTCGAGCCCGTCCAGGGCGAGGGCGGGGTGTGGCCCGCACCCGACGGCTACCTCGCCGGCGTGCGGGCGGTGTGCGACGAGGCGGGCGTGCTCATGATGCTCGACGAGGTCCAGACCGGCCTGGGCCGCACCGGCCGCTGGTTCGGCTTCCAGCACGTGCCCGCCCTCCGGCCCGACGTCGTCACCGTGGCCAAGGCCCTGGGCAACGGGGTGCCGATCGGGGCGTGCTGGGCCCGGGCCGACGTGGCGGCCGCCTTCGTGCCCGGCGACCACGCCACCACCCTGGGGGGCCAGCCCCTCGCCACCGCGGCGGCCCGGGCCGTCCTGGCGGTGATGGAGGCCGAGGACGTACCGGCCCGGGCGGCCCGGGCCGGCGCCCGCCTGCGGGCAGGGCTGGAGCGGCTGGACGGGGTGGTGGAGGTGCGGGGCCAGGGCCTCCTCCTGGGCGCCGAGCTAGAGGAGGGCGTGAGCGCCCCCGACGCCGCCGCCGCCGCCCTCGCCAAGGGGCTGCTGGTCAACCCGGTGACGCCCACCACCCTGCGGTTCCTGCCCTCCCTTCTCGTCACCGACGACGAGATCGACCAGGCCCTCGAGATCCTGGCCGGCGTCCTCGGCCGGGTGCCGGCGTGACCCCCCGCCACCTGCTCGACGTCGACGACCTGTCGGCCTCCGAGCTCGACGCCGTCCTGACCCTGGCCGCCGAGCACGACCCGCCCCGGCTGCTGGCCGGCAGGGGCGTGGCCCTGCTGTTCGAGAAGCCGTCCAACCGCACCCGGGCCTCTATGGAGATGGCGGTGGTGCAGCTGGGCGGCCATCCCATCTCCATCCGCCCCGACGAGGTGGGCATCGACACCCGCGAGCCGGCGGAGGACGTGGCCCGGGTGTGGTCCGCCTACTGCTCCGTCATCGGCGCCCGCGTCTTCGACCACGCCGTGCTGGGCCGGCTGGCGGCGGCCGCCACCGTCCCCGTCGTCAACCTCCTGAGCGACGCCACCCACCCCTGCCAGGCCCTGGCCGACCTGCTCACCCTGCGCCAGGTCTTCGGCCCCGACCTGTCGGGCCGCACCCTCGCCTACGTGGGCGACGGCAACAACGTCTGCCACTCGCTGATGACGGGGGGCGCCCTGGCCGGCCTGGCCGTGCGGGTCGCCACCCCGCCCGGCTACGAGCCGCCCGCCGAGGTGGTGGCCCGCACCGGGACGGTGCTCACCGCCGACCCGGCCGAGGCGGTCAAGGACGCCGACGCCGTCTACACCGACGTGTGGGCGTCGATGGGCCAGGAGGCGGAGGCCGATCGCCGCCGCCGCCACTTCGCCGGCTTCCAGGTCGACGACGACCTCTTCGCCCTCGCCGCCCCCGGCGCGGTGTTCCTCCACTGCCTGCCCGCCCACAGGGGAGAGGAGGTGGCGGCGTCGGTGGTCGACGGCCCCCGGAGCGTGGTGTGGCAGCAGTCGGCCAACCGCCTCCACGCCCAGCGGGGGCTCCTGCTGTGGCTCGCCGGCCGCCAGGGCCCGGGCGCCCCCGACCGATGAGGCTGGCCAAGCCCCAGCGCCAGCACCGGCTGGCCCGCATCCTGGAGCAGCACGCGGTGGCCAGCCAGGAGCAGCTGGTCGACCTGCTGGCGGCCGAGGGCGTGGTGGCCACCCAGGCCACCGTGTCGCGCGATCTCGAGGAGCTGGGGGCGGTCAAGGCCCGCATGCCGGGCGGAGACCTCGTCTACGTCATCCCCGACCAGGCCTGGGACCGCCCCGCCCCCGAGGAGCACCTCAGGCGGGTGCTGGGGGAGTGGGTGGTGGAGGTGTCGCACTCCGCCAACCTGGTCGTGCTGCGCACGCCCCCGGGGTCGGCCCACGTGGTGGGGTCGGCCGTCGACCGGGCCGGCCTCCCCGACATCCTCGGCACCGTGGCCGGCGACGACACCGTGCTGGTGGTGGCCACCGAGCGGGCCGGCGGCGGCGCCGTCGCCCGCCACCTCAGCCAGCTGGCCGGCCTGTGATGCGAACCGGGCCGAGAGATGTACCTGTGGCGCCCGATCCCGGGCCCAGAACGAACCAAGGAGAGTCTTGATGCCAAAGCGGGTTGTGCTCGCTTACAGCGGCGGCCTCGACACGTCGGTGGCCGTGCGGTGGATGAACGAGGAGCTGGGGGTGGACGTGGTCGCCCTGGCCGTCGACGTGGGCCAGGGCGGGGACTTCGACGAGGTGCGCAAGCGGGCCCTGGCCGCCGGCGCGGTCGACGCCGTCGTCGTCGATTGCCGGTCGGAGTTCGCCACCGACTTCGTCGCCCCCGCCATCAAGGCCAACGGGCTCTACGAGGGCCGCTACCCGCTGGTGTCGTCGCTGTCCCGGCCGATCATCGCCCGCCACCTCGTGTCCGCCGCCCGCCACCACGGCGCCGACGCGGTGGCCCACGGCTGCACGGGCAAGGGCAACGACCAGGTGCGCTTCGAGGTGTCGGTGCGGGCCCTCGCCCCCGACCTGGAGGTGCTGGCCCCGGTGCGGGAGTGGGGCCTCACCCGGGAGGACGCCATCGAGTACGCCGAGCGGTTCGGGATCCCGGTCACCGCCACCCGGGCCAACCCCTACTCGGTCGACGAGAACCTGTGGGGGCGGGCGGTGGAGTGCGGGGTGCTGGAGGACCCGTGGGCCTCCCCGCCCGCCGACGTCTACGAGATGACGGTGCCGGTCGCCACCGAGGCGGCCGAGGTGGTGGTGAGCTTCGAGCGGGGAGTCCCCACCGCTCTCGACGGCCGCTCGCTGCCGCTGCACGAGCTGGTCGCCCAGCTCGGCACGCTGGTCGGGTCCTACGGCTGGGGGCGGCTCGACATGATCGAGAACCGCCGCGTCGGCATCAAGAGCCGGGAGGTCTACGAGGCCCCCGGCGCCCTCGCCCTGCTTCTGGCTCACGCCGACCTGGAGAGCATCACCCTGGAGCGGGACGTGGCCCACGAGAAGGCCCGCCTCGAGCCCCGCTGGGCCGAGCTCGTCTACGACGGGCTGTGGTTCTCGCCGCTCAAGGAGGCTCTCGACGCCTTCATCGACTCCAGCCAGCGGTGGGTCACGGGCGACGTGCGCCTGCGTTGCGAGCCGGGCGGGCGGGTCGCGGTCGAGGGCCGCCGCAGCCCGTCGTCGCTGTACGACTACAGCCTGGCCACCTACGACGCAGCCGACCGCTTCCGCCACCAGGACGCGGCCGGGTTCGTGCGGCTGTGGGGCCTGGGCGTGGAGACGTGGGCCGGCCGCCAGGCCCGCCGCGACCGGTGACCGGGCCGGCGGGGACCGTGACCCGGCCCGGCGGACGCAGCGGCCGGCCCGGCGGACGCGGCGGCGGGCAGTGACCCTGTGGCGCACCCGGCTGGCAGGCGAGTCGGCCGAGGCCATGTGGGAGTTCACCGCCAGCCTGCGCTTCGACGCCCGCCTCGCCCCCGACGACATCGCCGGGTCGCGCGCCCACGTGGCCGGCCTGCGGCGGGCCGGCCTCCTCACCGACGGCGAGGCCAAGATCCTCTCCGCCGCCCTCACCCGGGTGGAGGAGGAGCTGGCCGGCGGGTCGTTCGCCTTCAAGCCCGGCGACGAGGACATCCACACCGCCATCGAGCGCCGGGTCACCGAGCTGGCCGGCGACACGGGGGCCAAGATCCACGCCGGCCGCAGCCGCAACGACCAGGTCGCCACCGACCTGCGCCTCTACGCCAAGCGGGCCCTGGCCGAGGTGGTGGCCGGCGTCCTGGGGCTGCAGCGGGTGCTCCACGACCGGGCCAAGGTGGCGGCCCGCGACCAGGTCTACCTGCCCGGCTACACCCACCTCCAGCGGGCCCAGCCCGTGCTCCTGGCCCACCACCTGCTGGCCCACGGCTGGGCGCTGGGGCGGGACGTCGACCGCCTCCTCGACTGCCGCACCCGCCTCGACGTGAGCCCCCTGGGCGCAGGCGCCCTGGCCGGGTCGTCGCTCCCGCTCGACCCCCGGCCCACCGCCGAGGACCTGGGGTTCGAGGGCGTGTTCGAGAACAGCCTCGACGCCGTGTCAGACCGCGACTTCGTGGCCGAGGCGCTCTTCGGCCTGGCCCTGCTGGGCGTGCACCTGTCCCGCGTGGGCGAGGAGGTGGTGCTGTGGGCCTCGGCCGAGTTCGGGTTCCTCCACCTCGACGACGCCTGGGCCACCGGCTCGTCGATGCTGCCCCAGAAGAAGAACCCCGACATCGCCGAGCTGGTCCGGGCCAAGTCGGGGCGGCTGATCGGCCACCTCACCGGCTTCCTCGCCACGCTCAAGGGGCTGCCCCTGGCCTACAACCGCGACCTCCAGGAGGACAAGGAGCCGCTGTTCGACGCCGTCGACCAGGTGGTCGCCGGTCTGGCCGCCCTGGCCGGGCTGCTGGAGACGGCCACCTTCGACGCCGACCGCATGGCGGCCGCCGCCGACGGGGCCGACGCCTCGGCCGTCGACCTCACCGAGTGGCTGGTCACCCGGGGCACGCCCTTCCGGGCCGCCTACATGATCGTGGCCGGGCTCGTGCGCGACGCGGCCGAGCGCCACGTCCCCCTGGCCGAGCTGGTCACCGCCCACCCCTCGCTCGGGCCCGAGGCCGTCGCCCTGCTGGAGCCGGGGGTGTCGGTGACGCGCCGCACCTCCCCGGGCGGGGCCGGCCCCCGCCCCGTGAAGGACCAGCTGGAGCGGTTCAGGGCCCACCTCGCCACCACCGAGGAACGCCTCAGCCACCTGTGACCCCACGGCGCCCGGTGTCACATTCCCGACCTCGGCGGTGCTGTAGCGGCGTGGGCCAGACCGCGGCCGCCCCGCCGTCTCCCGGACAGGTCGGCGCCGGCGGGGCCGTGCGCGCCGACCTGGAGGAGGTCTTCTGCCGGGACTACCCGCTGGTGGTTGGTGTGGCCGCCCGGGTGCTGGGCTCGCGCGACCAGGCCGAGGACGTCGCTCAGGAGGTGTTCCTGTCCTTCGCCCGCTCGTCGGTGCCGGCGGGAGAGGCCCGGCGTTGGCTGACCGTCGCCGCCGCCCACACCGCCCTCAACCTGGTGCGGGCTGGCCGCCGCCGTGCGTCCCGTGAGGCGACGACCGCAGCAGCCGACCTGGCGCTGGCATCTGACGTGGCCGACGCGGTGGTGACCTCCGAGGAGCGGCGCCGGGTGCGCACCGCCCTGGGCCGGCTGCCCCGGAAGCAGGCCGTGGCCCTCGTGCTGCGCCACAGCGGCCTGACCTACGCCGAGGTAGCCGCCGCCCTGGGGCTGGCGCCCGGCAGCGTCGGCACCACGGTGCGGCGGGCCGAATCCGCCCTGCGCAAGGAGCTGAACCGCCATGGGCCATCCGACTGAAGGGACGCTGCGCCGGCTCCTCGACGAGCCGGCCGGCGTGGCCACCGCCGACCGTGAGCACGCCGCCGCCTGCCCCGCCTGCCGGCGGCGCCTGGCGGCCATCCGGGACGACGCCGAGCTCGTGGGGGCGGCGCTGGCCACCGGCGTCGACCTCGGGGCCGATGTCGACGTGGCCGCGGCCTGGCCGCGGCTGCCGGCGGCCGCCGGCCCGGCGGCCGGGTCCGCCTCCGCCGCTGGCACCGTTGCCGGCCCCCGGCGCGCCGGTTCCGGGGCGCGCCGGGCGGGGCGCATCCGCGCCGCCCTGCGGCGGCCCGCCGCCGCCACCGTCGCCGTCGCCCTGGTCGTCACCGGTGCGGGGGCGGCGGCCGCCAACGGCTGGCTGCCGATCTTCCGGACCGAGAAGGTCGTCCCCGTCGGACTCACCACCTCCGACCTCAACGCCCTGCCCGACCTGCGCGACTACGGCGACGTGGTCGTCGACCGCGAACCGGACGTGCACCCCGTCGCCGGCGCCAGGGAGGCGGCGGCCGAGACCGGCCTCGACGTGCCCGAGGTGACCCGGCTGCCGCGGGGGGTGACGGGCGAGCCGGCCTACCAGGCGGGCGGGGAGGCGAGCGTGACGTTCACCTTCTCGGCCGACCGCGCCGAAGGTGCCGCCCGGGCGGTGGGGCGGCCCCTGCCTCCTCCCCCTCCCGGCCTCGACGGCAGCCGGGTGCGCCTGGTGGCCGGTCCCGGCGTGGCCGCCGTCTGGTCGAAGTCGGGCGTTCCCGTCCTCGTCGTCGGGCGGGCGGTGGCGCCCCGCGGCTTCTCGTCGTCGGGCGTCCCCTTCGAGGTGATGCGCGACTACCTGCTGTCGATGCCGGGCGTGCCCGAGAGCGTGGCCGCGCCGCTGCGCACGTTCAACGCCCAGGGGTCGGCCCTCCCGCTGCCGGTGCCCGCCGACCGCGTCAGCACGTCCCCCGCCCAGGTCGACGGCCAACCGGCCACCGTCCTCGCCACCCGGGACCGGTCGATGGCGGCGGTGGTGTGGGTACACGGAGGCGTGGTGACCGTGGTGGCGGGTGCGCTCGACGCCGGCGAGGTGCTGTCCGTCGCCCGGAGCCTGCGGTGACGACCGCCGCCGGCACCACCGAGCTCGGGCGCGCCGCCGCCGACGTCCCGCCCCCGCCCGCCATCTGGTGCTCGGGGCTGCGCAAGCGGTACGGCCGCCAGGTGGCCGTCGACGACGTCTCCCTGGAGGTCCGCCGGGGGGAGGTGCTCGGGCTGCTCGGCCCCAACGGTGCGGGCAAGACGACCGTCATCAAGATGCTCCTCGGGCTGGCCCGCCCCGACGCGGGCGAGGTGATGCTCCTGGGGCGGCCGGGGGCGGACCCGGCCGCCCGCACGCGGGTCGGCTACCTGCCCGAGCTGTTCCGCTACCAGCCCTGGCTGAGCGCGGCCGAGGTGGTCGCGCTCCACGCCCGCCTGTCCGGGGTGGAGGTGCCCGAGCGGGACCGGCGCCAGTCCCTCGCCGTCGTGGGCCTGGCCGGGCGGGCCGGCGATCGGGTGGGCGGCTTCTCGAAGGGCATGCAGCAGCGCCTGGGGCTGGCCGTCGCCCTGCTGGGCGGCCCGGAGGTGGTGGTGCTCGACGAACCGACCAGCGCCCTCGACCCGCCCGGCCGGGTCGACGTCCGCGACATCGTCCTGGGCCTGAAGGCGGCCGGCGTGGCCGTGCTGCTGAACTCCCACCTGATCGGGGAGGTGGAGCGGGTGTGCGACCGGGTGGTCATCCTCGACCGGGGGCGCGTCGCCGCGTCGGGCACCCTCGCCGAGCTGCTCGGCCAGAGGGAGGTGAGGCTGCACCTCACCGGCGTGTCGCCCGAGGCCGAGGCCCGCCTGGCCGCCACCGGCGCCCTCGAGCGGGCCGGCGACTGGTTCACCGTGGCCCTGGCCGACGAGGACGAGGGGACGGCCGTCCCCGGGCTGGTGCACGACCTGGTCGCCCTCGGCGTGCGCGTCCACGCCGTCGCGCCCGCCCGCATCACCCTGGAGGAGCGCCTGCTCGGCATCCTCAGGGAAGGCGACGGAGGGGAGCGGTGACGTCGGCCCGGACGGTGCTGGTCATCGCCGCCCTCACCCTGCGGGAGGCGTCCCGCCGGCGGGTCGTGCTCGCCCTCGCCGGGCTGACCGTGGTGCTGCTGGCGGTGAGCGGCTGGGGGTTCTCCCGCCTGGTGGCGGAGGCGGGCGCCAGCACGCTGACGAGCGGCGAGGCCCGGCTGACGGCCTCGATCCTGCTCAACCTGGTGATGTTCGGGTTCAGCCTCATCGCCGCCCTCGGCACCGCCTTCCTCGCCGGCCCGACGCTGGCGGGGGAGACGGAGTCGGGCATCGCCTTGGCCGTGCTGGCCCGGCCGATCCGCCGCTCCGCCTTCCTGGCCGGCAAGTGGCTCGGGCTGGTCGCCTTCGGCAGCGGCTTCGTAGCCCTCGCCGGCCTGGCTCAGTGCCTCGTCGTACGACAGACGGCCGGCTACTGGCCCCCCGGGCCGGCCAAGGCCCTCGCCCTGCTCGCGGCCCAGACGATCCTGCTGCTCACCCTGGCGGTGCTGCTGTCGACGGCCGTCTCGCCCATGGCCTCGGGCGTCGTCACCGTCGGCCTCTTCGGCGCCACCTGGATCGCGGGCGTGGTGGGAGGGATCGGCGCCGCCCTCGACAATGCGAGCGTCGAGCGCGTCGGCACCGTCTCGCGGATGCTGCTGCCCACCGACGGCCTGTGGCGGGGGGCGATGAACGCGCTCCAGGACCCGTCGGCCATCGTCCAGATGGGCAACGACGCCCAGGCCTTCCCGTTCCTGAGCGTGGCGCCCCTCACGTTCACCTACCTGGCGTGGACCGCACTGTGGGCGGCGATGGTGTGGGGCCTGGCGGCGGCCTCGTTCCTGCGCAAGAACCTCTGACCGCCGTGAGCGCCCTGGCTGCCATGGCCGCTCTGGCCGGTCCGGCCGCCTGCCGGTGACGACCGTCCTGCCCCGCCACTTCTACGCCCGCGACGGGCGGGTGGTGGCCCCCGAGCTGCTCAACAAGCTGCTGGTGCGCGGGGGGCGGGTGGCCCGCATCGTCGAGGTCGAGGCCTACGCCGGCGCCGAGGACCCGGGGAGCCACGCCTTCCGGGGCCGCACCCCCCGCAACGCCACCATGTTCGGACCCGCCGGCCACCTGTACGTCTACTTCACCTACGGGATGCACTTCTGCGCCAACGTCGTGTGCGGCGAGCCGGGGGTCGCCTCGGCGGTGCTGCTGAGGGGGCTGACGCCCCTGGCCGGCCTCGACGAGATGCGGGCGGCCCGGCCCCGGGCCCGCTCCGACCGGGAGCTGTGCGCCGGGCCGGGCCGGCTGTGCCAGGCCTTCGGCCTCGACCGCACCTTCGACGGGGCCGACCTGGTCGCCGGCGACAGGGGCGTAGTGGTGGCCGACGACGGAACGCCCCCGCCCCCCGCCGCCGCCACCAGCGTCCGCGTCGGCCTCACCACCGGGGCCGACCTGCCGTGGCGGTTCTATGTCCCCGGAGCGGTCGGCCTGTCGAGGCGGGGCTGAGGGAGCCCAGCCCCAGAGCCCAACCCCAGGGAGCCCAACCCAGGGCGGGGCCCACGGGGCGGGCGCGTCGGCGACACTGGCGCCGTGGTCCGCCGCCCCGCCCTGGCCGCCGCCCTGGCGCTGGCTGTGGGGCTGGCTCCCGGGCTGGCCGGCTGCCGTGGGCCCACCGCCGACCTGGCCACGCCCACCACCACCACACCCACCACCGCCCCGGCCAGCAC
>DATLGZ010000088.1:0-1774 GCA_035540235.1 Acidimicrobiales bacterium
CCGAACTGATGTTCGACCCGAGCGGCCTCAACGCCGACCAGCGGGCGGCGGTGGAGCACGACGACCGCCCGCTCCTGGTGCTGGCCGGCGCGGGAACGGGCAAGACGGCCACCCTGGCCGCCCGCGTCGGCCGGTTGCTCGCTACCGGGGTCGAGCCCGAGCGGGTGTGCCTGCTCACCTTCTCCCGCCGGGCGGCGGCCGAGATGCTGCTGCGGGCGGGCCGGCTCCACGACGACCGGGGCCGGGCCTCCCGGGTGGTGGGCGGCACCTTCCACTCGGTGGCCCAGCGCCTCCTCCACCGCCACGGCGGCCTCGTCGGGCTCGACCCCGGCTTCAGCGTGCTCGACGGGGCTGACAGCGCCGAGCTCCTGGGCCTCGCCCGCAGCGAGCTGGGCTACGCCGACGGGAGGGGGCGGCGCTTCCCCCGCCAGGAGACGCTGGCCGCCATCCTCAGCCACGTCACCAACGCCCAGGTGTGCCTCACCGACGTGGTGGCCGGCTGCTTCCCGTGGTGCAGCGATCACCTCGACGGCATCCGCGCCGTGTTCGCGGCCTACACCGCCCGCAAGCGGGCCCAGCAGCTGTGCGACTTCGACGACCTGCTGCTGCTCCTGCGGGCCATGGGCTCGACGGAGGTGGGGCGGGGCGTGCTGGCCGGCCTGTTCGACCACGTGCTGGTCGACGAGTACCAGGACGTCAACGGCCTCCAGGCCGAGATCGTGGCGCTGCTCCGCCCCGGCGGCCGGGGGGTCACCGCCGTGGGCGACGACGCCCAGGCCATCTACGGCTTCCGCGCCGCCACCACCGCCGCCATCGCCGAGTTCGAGCACCGCTACCCGGGCGCGGTCGTGCTCCGCCTCGAGCGCAACTACCGGTCCACGCCGCCCATCCTGGCCGTGGCCAACCAGGTCATGGCCGAGGCGGCCGGGGGCGCGACCAAGACGCTGTGGTCGGAGCGCCCCGGCCGCCGCCGCCCCCTGCTGCGCACGTGCGCCGACGAGACGGCCGAGGCGGAGGCGGTGTGCGGCTCGGTCCTCGCCCACCGCGAGCAGGGCGTGCCGCTGCGGGAGCAGGCGGTGCTGTTCCGGGCGTCGCACCACGCCGCCGTGCTCGAGCTGGCCCTGGGCCGCCGCGGCATCCCCTACGTGAAGTACGGCGGCCTGCGGTTCCTCGAGGCGGCCCACGTGAAGGACCTCCTGAGCCTGCTGCGGATCCTCGACAACCCGTGGGACGAGCTGGCCTGGTTCCGGGTGCTGCGGCTCCTCGAGGGCGTCGGCCCCGCCACCGCCGGTCGCCTCGTGGAACAACTGGGCGTGCGGGCTCGCCACCCCGGGCGGACCAACGGCGCCGGTCACGGGGCGCCGGCGGTGCCGGAGGGGCCGGCGGTGCCGGCGGGGCCGGCGGCCGACCCCGGGGCGCTCACGCCACTGGCCCGCTTGCTGGCCGCCGCCCCGGCCATGCCCGAGCCGGCTCGGGCCGAGCTGAACGGGCTGCGGTCGGCCCTGGCCCACTGCTGCGGTGAAGGCATCGCCGGCTCACCGCCCCCCGCCGGCGCCCAGGTCGACCGGCTCCGGGGGTGGCTGGAGCCCATCGTCCGCCGCCGCTACGACGCCCCGGCGGCGCGCTGCGGCGACCTGGAGCGGCTGGCCGAGCAGGCGTCGACCGCCCCGAGCCGGGGCCGGTTCGTGGCCGACCTCACCCTCGACCCGCCCGCCAGCACCGGTAACCTGGCCGGGCCGCCCACCCTCGACGACGACTGGCTGGTGCTCTCCAC
>DATLGZ010000089.1:0-9484 GCA_035540235.1 Acidimicrobiales bacterium
CCCTACGGGCCAACGACTGCTGGGACGACTACTGGTCCTTCCACCTGGCCCAGGAACGCATGCGGATCCACGAATCCCGATACCTCGACGGCGTTCTGCCTACTGCGGCTTGACTCGACTCCCTCCAAGGGAGCCGCACCCAAATGAGTTGCACCACTGCCGTGTGAGAGCTGACGTCGATTCGCCAGAATCGAGGCGTGGAAGACAACGCCGGGCCGAGCGGGCCGCTGACCCACGTCTCGCAGGCCAGCGGCCTCCGGCTCAGATGTCGTAGTAGAGGTAGAACTCCCACGGGTGGGGACGGAGCCTCACCTCGTCGATCTCGCGGAGGCGCTTGTACGTGAGCCACGTCTCGATCAGATCGGGGGTGAAGACGCCGCCGGCCAGGAGGTAGTCGTGGTCGGCCTCTAGGGCGGCCAGGGCCTCGTCGAGCGAGCCCGGCACCTGGGGCACGGCGGCCAGCTCCTCGGGGGGGAGGTCGTAGAGGTCCTTGTCGACGGGGTCGGGGGGCTCGATGCGGTTCTGCACCCCGTCGAGGCCGGCCATGAGCATGGCCGAGAAGGCGAGGTAGGGGTTGCACGAGGGGTCGGGGCAACGGAACTCGAGCCGTTTGGCCTTGGGGCTCTTCGAGTACAGCGGGATGCGCACCGACGCCGACCGGTTGCGCTGCGAGTAGACGAGGTTGACGGGGGCCTCGTAGCCGGGCACGAGCCGCTTGTAGGAGTTGGTGGTGGGGGCGGCGAAGGCCAGGATCGAGTGGGCGTGGGCGAGCAGCCCGCCGATGTACCAGCGGGCCATGTCGGAGATGCCGGCGTAGCCCGTCTCCGAGAAGAACAGCGGCTCGCCGCCCTTCCACAGCGACTGGTGGGTGTGCATGCCCGACCCGTTGTCCATGAACAGCGGCTTGGGCATGAACGTGGCCGTGAGCCCGTTGGCCCGGGCCACGTTCTTCACCACGTACTTGTAGAGCATGAGCTTGTCGGCCATGCGCAGCAGCGTGTCGAAGCGCATGTCGATCTCGGCCTGGCCGGCGGTGCCCACCTCGTGGTGCTGGATCTCGACGGTGATGCCCAGCTTCTCCATGAGCAGGATCATCTCGGAGCGGATGTCCTGGAAGTGGTCCATGGGAGGCACAGGGAAGTACCCCTCCTTGTACCGGGGCTTGAACCCGAGGTTGGGGTTCTCGTCCCTGGCCGAGTTCCAGATGCCCTCGATGGAGTCGACGGCGTACATGGCCGAGTGCTGGTCCTGGCCGAAGCGCACGTCGTTGAAGATGTAGAACTCGGCCTCGGGGCCGAAGTAGGCGGTGTCGGCGATGCCGGTGGAGCGCAGGTAGTCCTCGGCCTTGCGGGCCACGTAGCGGGGGTCGCGGCTGTAGGGCTCGCCGGTGACGGGATCGCGCACGTAGCAGTTGAGGTTGAGCGTGGGGTGCTTGACGAAGGGGTCGACCACGGCGGTGTCGGGGTCGGGGATCAGGATCATGTCCGACTCCTGGATCTCCTGGAACCCCCGGATCGACGACCCGTCGAAGCCGAGCCCGTCCTCGAAGACCTCCTCGGTCAGCTCGTGGGCCGGTGACGAGAAGTGCTGCATGAGACCCGGGAGGTCGCAGAACCGGAAGTCGACGATCTCGATGCCCTCGTCCCGGATCAGCTTCAGGACGTCCGACGGGCTGCGTTCCTCCACAGGTTCCCTCCTCCGCACTCGGAACGGCGCAACGGAACGGCGTTCCACGATGGCGGCCACCGGTTTCCCGCCCGTTGCACCTTCGTGAACGGAGTGTGAACTGGTGGGTCCCCGCCCTACCGGCTGCGAAGATAGTTCGCGGGCACCGCGGCCGCGTGCCCGGACGCAGGTGACGGAGGGGTCATGGAACGCCAGCAGGACTACGTGCTCCGGTCGGTCGAGGAGCGCGGCATCCGCTTCATCCGGCTGTGGTTCACCGACGTCCTGGGCCAGCTGAAGTCGATCAACATCGTGCCAGGTGAGCTGGAGACCGCCTTCGAGGAGGGCATGACCTTCGACGGCTCGGCCATCGACGGCTTCAGCCGCATCCAGGAGTCCGACATGCTGCTGCGGCCCGATCCCAACACCTTCGAGCTGCTGCCGTGGCGGGGCGAGGACGCCCCTGTGGCCCGCATGTTCTGCGACGTCACCAACCTCGACGGCTCGCCCTTCGAGGGCGACCCCCGCAACGTGCTGCGCCGCAACCTGGAGCGGGCCAGGGAGCGGGGCCTGACCTTCTACGTCGGGCCCGACCTCGAGTTCTTCTACTTCGCGGTGGAGAACGGGCGGCCCGCACCCAGGCCCCTCGACATGGGGTCGTACTTCGACCTCACCACCAACGACGTGGCCACCGACCTGCGCAAGCGGACCATCCTCGGCCTCGAGGCCATGGGCATCCCCGTCCGCTACAGCCACCACGAGGACGCCCCCGGCCAGTACGAGATCGACCTCCGCTACACCGACGCGCTGACCATGGCCGACAACGTCATGACGTTCAAGCTGGTGGTCAAGGAGATCGCCATGGAGCGGGGCGTGTACGCCACCTTCATGCCCAAGCCTCTGGCCGGCGTGCAGGGGTCGGGCATGCACACCCACTTCTCGCTGTTCGAGGGCGACGTCAACGCCTTCTACGACCCCGACGACGAGTACCACCTGTCGGGGCTGGCCAAGGGCTTCATCGCCGGCCTGCTCAAGCACGCCCGGGAGATCACCGCCGTCACCAACCAGTGGGTGAACTCCTACAAGCGGCTGGTGGTCGGCTTCGAGGCGCCGGTCTACGTGGCGTGGGCCCGCAACAACCGCTCCGCTCTCGTGCGGGTGCCGGGGGCCCGCAAGGGCAAGGAGTCGTCCACCCGCATCGAGTTCCGCTCCCCCGACCCCGCCTGCAACCCCTACCTAGCCTTCGCGGCGGTGCTGGGGGCGGGCCTGCGGGGGATCGAGAAGGGCTACGAGCTGCCCGACGAGCTCACCGCCAACCTCTACGAGATGACCGCCGAGGAACGGCTGGCCGAGGGCGTGGAGGCCCTGCCCGGGTCGCTCGAGGAGGCCATCGCCTGCATGGAGCACTCCGACCTGTTGGCCGACACCTTGGGCGAGCACGTCTTCGAGTGGTTCATCCGCAACAAGCGCCAGGAGTGGGACCAGTACCGCAGCCAGGTCACGCCCTTCGAGATCGACCGCTACCTCCCCATCCTCTGATGGAACCGCTGCTCGTCTTCCCCGACCCGCCGCCGCCCGCGCTGGTCCAGACCCTCGACGTGGGCGGCTATCCGTGGATGCCGGTCGCCCGGGCCGACGACGCCGAGAGACACCAGCCCGACGACGGCTGGTCGGGCGCCATCGTTTGCGCCGACGCCGACCCCGACGGAGGCTTCGGCCTGTGCCGGGCCCTGCGCAAGCGCGACCTGCCGCTGTCGCCCCTGCTGCTGGTGGTGGGTCCCGACCAGCTCGACGACCTGGAGCTGCGGGAGGACCTGTTCGACGACTTCGTGGTCGCCCCCTTCCGGCCCCGGGAGCTGGAGGCCCGCCTCAAGCACCTGTTCTGGCGGACGGGCACCGGGACCCGGCCCGAGCTCATCGAGTACGGCCCGCTCGTTCTCAACCTCGAGACCTACCAGGCCGCCATCATGGGCAGGCCCCTCGACCTCACCTACATGGAGTACGAGCTGCTGCGGTTCCTGGCCGCCCACCCTGGCAAGGTCTTCACCCGCGAGGTGCTGCTGTCGCGGGTGTGGGGCTACGAGTACTACGGCGGGGCGAGGACGGTCGACGTCCATGTGCGGCGGCTGCGGGCCAAGCTGGGCGAGGAGCACGCCAACCTCATCTCCACCGTCCGCTCCGTGGGCTACCGCTTCGGCCAGTCCCGCTGGGGCGTGTAGCCCGCCGGCGCCGCGAGGTCGAAAGCTAGCGGGGGATGATGGTGTGCTTGAACTCGTTGAGCTGGGGCCAGCCGCAGAGGAGGTCGAGCACCCGCTCCACCGTGCGGACGGCCTCGCCGGCGTCACCGTGGGGGCGGTGCATCACCCGCACGAACACCGCCGCGTCGCCGGCGATGACGGTGGGAACGCCGAACACCCGGTGCTCGGCCACCGCCGCCTCGTGCTCCTTGCGGAAGGCGGCGAGGGGCCAGCCGGCGTCGACCTCGGCGAAGACGGCGTCGGCGTCGAGGCCCACATCCCCCAGCGCCTGCTTGAGAACGGCCGTGTCCCGCAGGTCGGCGCCGTGGTCGTGGCGGCAGGCGAACAGGGCGGCGTGGGCGGGCAGGAAGCGCTCGGGCCAGTGGTCGCGCACCGCCACGCCGGCCTGGCCGGCGAGCAGGCTGCGGCACACCACCGGGTTGTCCCAGGCGTCCACCTCCCCCTCCTCCACGTGGACCTGGTCGAGCGAGAAGGGCACGAACCGCACGTCCCAGTCGGCGCCGGCGGCCAGGCCGGCCAGCACGTGCTCGTGGAAGTTGCGGGCGAAGGGGCAGCGGTAGTCCCACGTGACGGAGAAGGAGCGGGTCATGCCGCACCTCCTACCCACGCCCACGCCTCGATCTCCACCAGCGCCCCCAGGGGCAGCCCCGCCACCGCCACCGTGGCCCGGGCGGGGCGGTGGTCGGCGAAGGCCTCCACGTAGACGTCGTTGACGATGCGGTAGTCGTCGATGTGGCGCAGGAAGATCGTGGTCTTGGCCACGTCGGCCATCGACGCCCCCTCACCCTCGAGCAGGGCGGCCAGGTTGGCCAGCGCCTGGCGGGCCTCGGCCGCCACCCCGCCCACCGCCAGCTTGCCGCCGGCCAGCCCGATCTGGCCGGACACGATCAACCAGTCCCCGGCCCGGACGACGGGCGCGTAGGGGCCCACGGGAGTGCTCATCGGCCCATTCTTCCCGAGAACGGCAGAACCCCCGGGCGGGCGGCCCGGGGGTTCCCGATCGAACGCAGTTGAAACGGCGCCGGCGCTTAGGAGAAGGACGAGCCGCAGCCGCAGGTGCGGGTGGCGTTGGGGTTGTTGATGGCGAACCCCGCGCCCTGCAGGCCGTCCTTGTAGTCGAGGGAGGCGCCCTTCAGGTAGGGGGCGCTGGAGGCGTCGACGACCACCCTGACGCCGCCGCTGTCGCTGAGGGTGTCGTCGGGCGCGAACTCCGAGTCGAAGAACATCTCGTAGCTGAAGCCGGAGCACCCACCGGGGCGGACCGCCACCCGCAGGGCGAGCGCCTCGTTGCCCTCGGCCTTGATGAGGTCGCGCACCTTCCCGGCAGCGGCGTCGCTCAGGTTGAGGATCGGCTGCTGGCCGATGGTGATGGGCTCGCTCACACTCATGATGGACATCCTCCTCGGGTGCCTGCTCGATCTTCCATTCTACCGGACGGACAGCTCCACCTGGCACGGGTCACGGTCGGCCAGGGTCCCGAAACGTTCAACGCTGGCGCCGCCGATCTCTTCCACAAAACCCTCGATCAGCCCCCGGTGGAGGTGGCAGACGATCTCGGGATGGGCCTCGGCCAGGTCGCGATAGGGGCAATGGGTGAAGGCGATGGTGACCAGGTCGCCCTCGCCGGCCACGGCCGGGTCGAAGCCCAGGTCGGCCAGGGCGCCGGTGAGGGCCTCGACGCAGCCGGGGCGCAGGGGCCGGCTGGCGGCCAGGGTGCGGCCCTGGTCGGTGGCCGCGCCGGCGGCGTCGTCGGGCGCCACGCCGGCCGAGGCGGCCACCTGGGTCAACAGGCGGGCCAGCAGCGGGAAGGCGGGTGGCTCCAGGCCCAGTGACGGGGCGTCGGCGGTGAGGTGGTAGCGGTGCTGGGGGCGGCCCACGCTGCCCCGGTTGTCGACCTCCACCTCGAGCAGCCCCACCTCCCGCATCCGCTCCAGGTGGGGGCGGACGGTGTTGGCGTGGAGGCCGAGGGTGTCGGCGATGTCGGAGGTGGAGCGGGGCGACTGGGAGCGGGCCAGCTCCAGGTAGATGGCGTAGCGGGTGTTGTCGCCCAGGGCCTTGAGCACGGCCAGGCGGGTGGTGCCGGGATCGAGCCCGGTGGGGACCTCCTCCGCCTCCACCATCGCCACCGCCTCGTCCTGCACGGCGGGGTCCTTCCCTCGGTCAACGACCACGACCTGGCATATTACCGGCCTCGACCGGTAAAATCCATCCGTGGCCCCCTCCCCCCCCACCGAAGCCGACGTCCTGGGGACGTTGCGCGGCGTGGTCGACCCCGAGCTGGGGTCGGACATCGTCGACCTCGGCATGGTCCAGGAGGTGGGCGTGGGCGACGACGGGGCGGTGCGGGTCAAGGTGGCCCTCACCATCGCCGGCTGCCCGCTGCGGGCCCAGATCCGCGACGACGTGCAGGCCAAGCTGCGGGCGGTGCCGGGTGTCACCGGCGTCACGGTCGACTTCGGCGAGATGACCCAGGCCCAGCGCACCGAGGTGATGCAGCGGGCCCGCCGCAAGGCGGCGGAGAACGCGCCCGCCACCGAGGTCCCCCTCACCGCCCGGGTGCTGGCCGTGGCCAGCGGCAAGGGGGGCGTGGGCAAGTCCAGCGTCACCGTCAACCTCGCCTCCGCCCTGGCCCACCGGGGCTTCACCGTGGGCGTGCTCGACGCCGACATCTGGGGCTTCAGCGTGCCCCGCATGCTGGGCGTCAAGGGGCGGTTGGGGGCCGACGACGACCGCAAGCTGATCCGCCCCTACGAGGTCAAGGTCGGCACCGGCCGCATCGAGGTGGTGAGCATGGGGCTGCTCGTCGACGACGAGGACATGGCCATCATGTGGCGGGGGCTGATGCTGGCCAAGGCGCTGGAGGAGTTCCTCCAGAAGGTGGCGTGGGGCCCCCTCGACTACCTCCTGCTCGACATGCCGCCGGGCACGGGCGACATCCAGATGGCCCTGGCCCGGCTGCTGCCCCGCGCCCAGATGCTGATCGTCACCACGCCGGCGGTGGCGGCGCAGAAGGTGGCGGTGCGGGTGGCCGACATGGCCCGCCGCTCCTACCTCACCGTGCTGGGCGTGATCGAGAACATGACGTCGTTCACCTGCGACCACGGGGAGACGTACACGCTGTTCGGGGCGGGCGGCGGGCAGGCCCTGGCCGACGGCCTGGGTGTGCCGCTGGTCGGCCAGGTCCCCCTCGAGCCCGCGGTCAGCGCGGCCAACGACGCCGGCCGGCCCCTGTCGGTGGAGGCGCCGGAGAGCGCGTCGGGGGCGGCGTTCAGCGAGATCGCCCGCCGCATCGCCGACGAGCTGCTGCCGCCGGTCGACATGGAGGGGTGCACGGCCCGGGTGCTGGCCGCCGCCGGCGCCGCCCTCGACGCCCTCCCCCGATGAGTTCCCGCCGCCCGTATCGTCAGAGCGGGCGACGGACCCCCATCGATCGGAGGACGACATGGCCTTCCACCCGTACCTGATGTTCGGCGGCAACTGCCGCCAGGCCCTCACCCGCTACCAGGAGGTCTTCGGCGGCGACCTGCAGATCATGACGATGGCCGAGATGCCCGGCGACGACCCCATGAAGGACGAGCACCCCGACATCGTCATGCACGGCGCCCTGACGTTCGACGACAACCTGCTCATGGCCTCCGACGACCCGACCGGGGGCTTCGACGGCGTGCGCGGCATCCACGTCAGCTACTCGACGACCGACGCCACGAAGGCCCAGCAGGTCTTCGACGGGCTGGCCGAGGGGGGGACCGTCACCATGCCGTTGGCCGAGACGTTCTGGGCCCCCGCCTTCGGCATGTGCGTGGACCGCTTCGGCATCCCGTGGATGGTCAACGTGGAGGGCGCCCCGCCCGCGTCCTGATCCTCCCTGGGGCGGCGTAGGGTGGGAGGGCGTGCGGGTCGAGTCGTCGGTCACCACCGTGTCGTGGATCCCCTCCGAGGCGGTCGAGGGCCTCATGAAGCTCCCCTTCGAGATGGGCCTGGGCCACTACGACGACCCGCCCCCCGACGTGCTCCACGACCTGGCCGAGCTCCACCGCCGGAGCGCGTTCCGCTTCGCCAACGAGCTACGGGCGTGGGTGGAGGTGGAGGACGGGCGGATCGTCGACCACGGCCACGCCGGTCGGAGCTGGATCAGCTTCACGCAGCTGCGGGTCGGCCCGCTGCGCTTCACCCTCCAGCCCACGGGCTTCCCCGAGCTGCGGTCGGTGCCCCACCTGGCCGCCACCGCCGTGACCTTCGAGCAGACCACGGGCGGGCGGGCCGGCGTGCCCGCTCCCCGCACGGTCGAGGGCAGGCCCTTCGTCCAGGTGGCGGCGCCCACGGTGTGGACGACCCTGCGGCTGACCATCAACGCCGACGGCACGTCTGGCGGGGAGCTGGTGGGGGCCAGCGCCTTCCCCCGCCACTGGGTCTACGACGACGAGGGGCGGCTGGTGGCCAAGTCGGGGCTGACCGACTTCCAGGGGTGGTACACCACCGCCTTCGGCGCCCACAGCCCCTGGGGCGACGAGAACTCGCCGGTGCTGGTCACGCTGGCCGAGTCGGCCCTGGAGCGGCAGATGGCCGGCACGATCATGCGGGGCGGGGCGGCGCCGGAGGTGAAGCGGCTGCCGCCCGGCCACCTGCTCACCCGCCAGGGCGACCCCGGCGACGAGCTCTACCTCGTGCTCGACGGCGTGCTGGAGGTGGAGGTCGACGGCCGGCGGCTGGCCGAGATCGGGCCGGGGGCGATCGTCGGGGAGCGGGCCGTGCTCGAGGGCGGTGCCCGCACCGCCACCGTGCGGGCCTTGACCGACTGCCGGGTGGCGGTGGCCCGCGCCGGCGCCGTAGACACCGACGCCCTAGCCGAGCTGGCCGCCGGCCACCGCCGCGAGGAGGCCTAGCCCCGGGGCCTGGCCTCTACTCGTATCGGTCACCGGGGAGGTGGCCGCCGTGCTCCCACGCTGACCACGTCGCGGGGTCAGAAGCGCTGGACGCGCAAGGTGATCTTGCGCAGCAGGCCGGCCCGGACGGCGGCCCGCACCGGAGGCAGCAGCAGCAGGACGCCCACGCAGTCGGTGATGAAACCGGGGGAGATGAGCAGGGCGCCGGCCAGCATGATCATCGCCCCGTCGGCCACCTCCCGCCCAGGGACGCGCCCGCTCTCCATCTGCTGGCGGAACCGCCGCCACACGCCCAGCCCCTCCCGCTTCACCAGCCAAGACCCCACCAGGCTGACCAGCAGGAGCAGGCCGATGGTGTTGAGCACGCCGATCGACTGGCCGACCTGGATGATCACCGCCAGCTCGAGGATGGGGACCACGATGAAGAGCACGACCAGCACGGGGAGCATCACCCAGCTCTAACACCCGGCACGGCCCCCCGCTTCCCCACCGCGCCGGTACCCTCCACGCCATGGCCCGCGACGACCCGACGGAGCCGATCTTCGTCGACGCCCGGCCCGAGCGGTCGCTGCGCCGAGCCTCCCCCCGCCCCGCGCCCAAGCGGGTCGCGACCCGCCGGGCCGTCGCGCCCCGTAAGGCGGCCGCCGACGGTCGGGCGGAGCGGACCACGTCCCTCCC